>CAILDT010000079.1 GCA_903833025.1 uncultured Bacteroidota bacterium
AGATTTATGAAAAAGGTTTCTGCGAACCTTCCG
The DNA here is from genome assembly GCA_903833025.1 of uncultured Bacteroidota bacterium. Lineage (GTDB taxonomy): Bacteria > Bacteroidota > Bacteroidia > 2-12-FULL-35-15 > 2-12-FULL-35-15 > 2-12-FULL-35-15. Next base: position 34 of record CAILDT010000079.1, read on the forward strand.
TTTTATTAAAGAAGAACAAACCGAAATCAAATCATTTTTATGTGCTGAAAAACGGAACAAAATCTGTTCTCGCTTCTTATAGTCCTTCAAAAGATTCTTTAGAAAGAGTAAAAAAAGTAACTGCATTCGGCATTAATCCTCGCAATGCAGAACAGGCATTTGCTTTGGATGCCATTATGAATCCCAACATTAAATTAGTTTCCATTCAAGGTGTAGCAGGTACTGGCAAAACGCTGTTATCATTGGCTGGTGCTTTGGAACAGCGCAGAACGTTTCATCAAATTTATCTTGCCCGTCCCATTGTTCCATTAAGCAATAAAGATATTGGTTATCTGCCAGGAGATATTAAATCCAAACTCAATCCTTATATGGAACCATTGTGGGATAATCTTAAATACATCAAGAATCAATTCAACGAAAAAGATAAAGAGTACAAACAAATTACCGAAATGGTGGAGCACGAAAAATTGGTTGTTTGTCCACTTGCATATATTCGTGGCAGAAGTTTATCAGATGTTTTCTTTATTGTTGACGAAGCACAAAACCTAACCCCTCACGAAGTAAAAACGATTATCAGTAGAGCAGGAGAAAATACAAAGATGATTTTTACCGGAGATATTTATCAGATTGATACTCCCTACTTGGATTCTCAAAGTAATGGCTTGTCTTATTTAATAGATAAATTAAAAGACCAATCTTTGTATGCACATATTACTTTAGAAAAAGGAGAACGCTCGGAGTTAGCTAATCTTGCTAATGAATATTTGTAGGGATTTATTTCCCTGTTAATCTTGCAATCGCTCTAAATCCTTCTTCATTATTAGGATTTAATTTTATTGATTTACGGTAGTATTCCAATGCCTGACTTTTTTGTCCCATCATTTGATACGTCTGTCCCAAACCATTGCAAACGCTCCACGAATCGGGATATTTAGTTTCATTTAGCTTAAATAATTTAAAAGCCACATCCATCTTTCTTGCTTTCAATAATTGAAATCCAATATCATTATAATGTTCGTCGGTATAAGGTGATGGAATAGGAGCAATGCCACTCAATTCTGTTTGCACTGCTTTTACTCTCGCAGCAAAATAATCAAACGGAATAATACCTCCCAATAAATCTGATTGATAAGATTTAATACAATTTCCTAAATAGCTGCATTCATCATAAGGAGCGCATTTGCAAGTTGCATATTTATTATATAACCTATCGCCATCTATTAAATAAACCGAATCTTTTTGTTGCATCACCAACTCATCAAAATTACAGAATGCAGCCAATGCTAATTGAGAATAATTTTGTGAAGCATTTCTAAATCCGCCCCACGATGTTTGCCAAACCTGTTGTATCAAAGCCATTCCGCCCTCTGTCGGGTTTATCTTTTTAATCACTCCTGCCACATTTCCTGCCCCAGCGTGATACGAATGTAATACCAATAACCTAAACCACAAATCAGTTTCATTATATGTTAAGTGCGCACTATCTAATATTCTTTTTGTATAAGGAATACAAATAGTTTTCAGCAACCGTGCTGCTCCCATTGCCGATTTCTCTACATTAGTACGCTCATCTATTTTGCCGTTTACTATCAATCCTTCTTTTCTCGCCACTGCTTTCATCAACTGAAATGGACCATTTGCACCCACTCCCGATTTTGTATTCATCTTACCCGGACTCTCAATCAGCAGTATTGCCTGCGCATACCAAGGGTCAACTTCATTTTGTTTAAACACATCTATAGACCGATTAATAATCGGCATTGCTTTTTTGTAATCATAAAAATCTTTCTTTCCTGCTGTTATCAATATGTTTGTACTATCCGAAATAGAATTGGTAACTCTCAACGCATCTCTATACAGCGTGTGTTCCGCCTCTGTCATCCTATTCCAATCACTCAACGCAATTTTATCAAGTATCTGTCTTGTGCTTCCAGCACATATAATGGCTGAATCAGAAGACAGCAACATTATCTTTTGCCAAAACTGTGGTTGTGGTAATGATTGCCATCCTTCATTATAAAGCTGACCATCATTAATAAATTTCATTCTGGTTACATCGTTATAACCCACCACATATTTCTCCATCACAGGCACTGTGCTTACATCCAACTGTGCTTTCGCGAAAACGGAAATGATTTGAAACACTACTATTAATAGTAGCTGAGAGATGATAATATGTTTTTTGCTGTTCACTTAATTTATCCTTTAAATAACCTGCATAAAAATAATTCTTTTAAATGGTGGTACAAACATAACGATTGCAAACTTTTAAACAAAGGTTTCAACATTATATTTTCTCTTACGCAACATCCCTGCCGAAGTTACGTTTGTTAATATATTTATCAACTTTTTGGAAACACCATTACACCTCGTCACCCCTCTCCTTTTTTAGAAGAGGAGCTTAGGGTGAGGTCTTAATAATATCCAATCATACACAGCATCTAAAATTAAATACCTACTTTTGCCCAACTAAAAAAACAAAAACAAATGGCAACAGATAGATTCGAAGCACACGATTATTATTTAATGGATGAGTTACTTACAGATGAACATAAACTTATTCGCGAAACAGCCCGAGCGTGGGTTAAAAAAGAAGTTTCCCCTATTGTGGAACAAGCTTGTCAAGATGCAAAGTTTCCCAAACAATGGATAAAAGGATTAGCCGAAATTGGTGCATTCGGTCCATACATCCCTGCCGAATATGGTGGTGCAGGGTTAGACCAAATATCTTATGGATTAATAATGCAAGAGCTCGAGCGTGGCGATAGTGGGCTAAGAAGCACCGCATCCGTACAAAGCTCATTAGTTATGTTCCCTATTTATACCTATGGAACAGAAGAACAAAAACGTAAATACCTGCCCAAACTTGCCGCAGGCGAAATGATGGGTTGCTTCGGATTAACCGAGCCCGACCACGGTTCCAACCCTTCCGGTATGCTCACTAATATAAAAGACAAAGGCGACCACTATTTATTAAACGGTGCAAAAATGTGGATTTCAAATTCTCCTTTTGCCGATATAGCTGTCGTTTGGGCAAAAGACGAAGCAGGCGACATTCGCGGCTTAGTGGTTGAAAGAGGTATGGAAGGTTTCACAACACCCGAAACGCACGGCAAATGGAGCTTACGTGCATCCGCCACCGGCGAATTAGTTTTCTCTAATGTTAAAGTTCCGAAAGAAAACATTTTCCCAGATGTTAAAGGATTAAAAGGACCATTAGGTTGTCTCAACTCCGCTCGTTACGGCATCGCTTGGGGCGCAATAGGTGCCGCAATGGATTGTTACGACTCCGCTCTTCGTTATTCCAAAGAGCGTATTCAGTTCGGCAAACCAATTGGTGCATTTCAATTAACACAAAAAAAATTAGCCGAAATGATTACCGAAATCACCAAAGCACAACTATTAACCTGGCGATTAGGAGTCCTTAAAAACGAACACCGCGCCACACCCGCACAAATATCAATGGCGAAGCGCAACAACGTAAATATGGCATTACAAATAGCTCGCGAAGCACGCCAAATACACGGCGGAATGGGCATCACCGGCGAGTACCCTATTATGCGCCATATGATGAACCTCGAATCCGTTATTACCTACGAAGGCACACACGATATTCATTTACTCATCACAGGTATGGATGTAACAGGATTTAATGCCTTTACATAAAACCTTCTCCAAATAATACTCCAATAATTTTCAGAAGCCAACCTCACACCTCGTCACCCTCTCCTTTTTAGGAGAGAGCCTGTCCCGCCTGTTTGCGGGAGGCAGGGGGTGAGGCAAAACAAAAAAAGCCCTCGCATTTATGCGAGGGCTTTTTTATTTATACCTCTTCGTAACCCTACTTCTTCGTAACCACCAACTCATAATAAAGCACAAATGCCTTCTTAGTACCACTCTTATTCGTCAACTTCACAAACCTACCACTACCCAACAAATCCTTCTTCTGCAACTCCGTAAACTTCTTAAAAACCAAAGGAGTACCCATCATACACTCATCCGTTTTCAAACCCACCATACAAACATCCACCTCCACATCCGTCAACAACGTCAAATGCATCACATTCTTAGCCACCAAATCAGTATTCAAAATAATACTCGACCCCGCCTTAATACCCCTCCTTCTTGGCTTCTTCGCTTCAGTCGGCACCACCGTTTTCAACACAGCACCAGCAGTCGCCTGTTTAGCCAACACCTTATCACTAATACTTTCAGCATAAGCACGAATCGCATCCAATATTTTTTGGCAAGTACCAAGCAAAACCATTATCAACGCCAAATTAGCAGCACTCAACGTATTAATCTCCAACTTCAAATTAATCTTAGTCGTATTCAAATCCCACGCCCCATCGTGATTCGTCTTAATAGCCGTAATATTACCCGCCAAAAAACCAACATCATTCAAAGCCGCCTTATTACTCGCAATATTCACCCTCGCATAAGTCGAAACATAACTATTATGAAACAAATCAATATTATGGTCGCTAATCCCCTTTCTAAAAGCAGTCAAACCAAACGAAGCCAAGCTATCCGTAATAGTACCATCAGTTATACAAAGCCCCAATTTATACTCCAAATCCTTCAAAATTGGCTTCTCCTTATCCATAAAATCATTCCTCTTCTTAGTATCTCCCTTATTCAATTTTTTCAACACATCAGTACCAAGCATCGCATTTGCCGCCGCAATCTGAATATCCAACACATCCGCCTCAAAAGGGTCAGCCAACCCAGTATTATAAACCACCACAGCATCCTTGTGCAAATCAAACAAAGCTTTCACAGCCCTCGCATAACTAATAACATTTTCCAATTTCATTTTCATAATAATAATTTTTTTAAAGTTTAGACAAAAAAAATCCCCGAAGAATAAACATCTTCCGTTACTCAAAAGATAACGGGCAATTATTCTTCGGGGCTGATTAATATTTCAAATCGGGTTCAAAGGTAATCAAGCTTTTCAACAAAACTAATTATATCCAATAAATATACAACATTTCTTTAAAAGGTCAAAACCACCATCTTTTCTGCAAAAAAACACAGGAATCGTCTTCCTAAACCTTGGAATCCATTTCCTAAACCTCGGAATCCATTTCCTAAACCTTGGAATCCATTTCCTAAACCGAAGAATCCATTTTCACAACCAATATATAAAACAAACACCCCAACTACACCTAATAAAAATCAATACCTTTACACCCACAATCCAAAACCTCATCACAATGTACCAATCCCGTAACGCAAAACTAACACTCGGCATCATCGTCCCCAACTTCGTTTCCCTCACCTTCATCGGCATCAGCAAATTCGCCGTCGATTTACTCATCAAAATTAAAACTGACGATTACACCGCCGAAGGCGGCACAACTCTTTTCGTATTTTCCGTATTCTTTGTCATCCCTTTAGTTATGGGCATCACCAGCGCCTACTTCTGGAAAGACCTCGGCTTTAAAAACATACGATACGTTACCTGGTCATTACTAAACACCCTCATCGCCATACTAATGAGCGCCATCTTCCTCAAAGAAGGCATCATCTGCCTCATCATCGTCAGCCCCGTTATCTTCGGATGCATCGTTTCCGGCGCCTTCATAGGCAAAGTAATGTTTCGTCGCAAAAACAACACACTCAACTCCAGCATCATAGGCATCCTCCTCGTCATCTTTTCTGCTGATTTGTTTTCAAAACACCAATACACAAACAAAGTTACTGATACCATTATTATAAACGCACCCATCAATAAAGTATGGCAATACGTTGTAGAATACGCACCCATAACAGAAAAAGAAAACTACTGGCTCTTCCAAGTAGGTATGCCAAGCCCAATACAAAGCACTGTTGATGGACATTGCGTAGGAGCAGGCAGAAAATGTATATTCTCAAACGGATATACTTTTGACGAAAAAATGATAGTCTATAAACCAAACCAAGAACTAACATTTGATATCACCAACCAACCCCGCGACCCCGAAATAATGGGGCATATCGACATACTTCGAGGACAATTTATTCTCAAAGATAACGGAAACGGAACCACCACCGTAACAGGCAACTCCTGGTACAAACTCTATGTATTCCCTGTTTGGTACTTCGATATATGGGCTGAAAGTATCACGAGAAATGTACATCTCCGAGTTATGGAACATATAAAAACATTAAGCGAAACCAATGTTTAACATCACAATTAAATACTTCGGCTTCCTCAAACATATTCCGTTGTTGCCCCATTTATTTGATTCTTTTATGAAGATATCAATACTGTTTTCAAACAAACACACCCTCGATTATATAGATGAAATAGAAAACGAAGTATTGTCGTGGAACAATACCACCGTCCATCTCCATAAGTTTGGAGGAATACAATTCGATGTAAACAAAAAAGAAATAGGACACATTCACAGCAACGGAATACTAGATATATTATTCAGCCGAGAAATAAAAACACAACTAATAAAACAAGGAAAAGCAACAGAACATCACACCATCAAAAACTCCGGATGGATAACACTACATATTAAAACTGATGAAGATAAAATAACTGCAATACAATTGTTGAGAGATTCGTATTCGAGGAAGTTTACTTCACCGTCTCCATTATAGTAAACAGCGAAGCACTCGCAATTACCACCCACAATATTATTCCTTGAAAGAAGGGTTTTATTCCCACCGATTGCAACGCTTCTTTTGATAACCCCGAACCAATCAAAAACAAAACAACCACCACACCACGTTTCGCAGCTCCATTTAAAAACGTTGATAATGGAGCAATATGCGGCACATACGTATTTAATAACATCGCTACAAAAAACAATAAAATAAAATAAGGAATACTAATTTTTGATTCTTTATTCTTAAAAACAAATGCTGAGAAAAACACAACAGGAATTATCCATAATGCTCGTGCGAGTTTAACGGTGGTAGCTATCTGTAATGCTTCTGCGCCATATTTACTTGCCGCACCTACTACTGAACTTGTATCGTGTATCGCAATAGCAGCCCATAACCCGAATTGTGTTTGCGATAATTGTAAATAATGTCCTATCAATGGAAACACAAATAGCGCAACTGCATTAAGTATAAATACTGTTCCCAATGCAACCGACATTTGGTGCTGATTTGCCTTTATAACCGGACCAACAGCAGCTATAGCACTGCCTCCACATATAGCAGTTCCGCACGAAATTAAATGTGATGTTTTACTGTCAATCTTCGCCCACTTGCCTATCAAATACCCTAATAGTATAGTGCCAAGTATCGAAACTATGGTAAACAAAAAACCTTTGCTACCTGCTTCTAATGCCTTAGTTGCTTCTATCCCGAAACCTAATCCTACTACACAAATTCTCAAAAGATAACTTGTTGTTTTAGAAAGAAATTTTGGGAACGGATTGCCAAACACAAGCGCAAACACAAGTCCCATAGCAAGTGCAATAGGTGCCGTGATAAAGGGAAACAGACAAAGTAAAATTAATAAACAAAATAAAGTTGGCACTATGCCTATTTTCCCGAACAATTCTCTCATATAATAAAACCTTAATTGATACCCGACAAATATAATTAATTAAGGATGATGGGGGTCATTTTTTTGCTTCGCAATAAACTATTACCTTTGTACTATAAATTAAAACACTATGTATATAGAACAACTTTATACCAGCTGTCTTGCAGAAGCTGCGTATTACATCGAATCGGAAGGAGAAGCAGTAATTATCGACCCACTGCGCGAAACAGAACCTTATATTGCCTTGGCTAACAAGCGCAATGCGAAAATTAAATACGTTTTCGAAACACATTTTCACGCCGACTTTGTTTCAGGTCACGTTGATTTAGCTAAGAAAACAGGGTCAACAATTGTGTATGGTCCTAACGCCGAATGTGGCTACGATTGTTATTCCGCAAAGGATAATGAAGTGTTTACAGTTGGGAAAATAAAACTAAAAGTATTACACACTCCTGGTCATACTATGGAATCTTCTTGCTTTTTATTGATTGATGAAAACGGAAAAGAGAATGCCGTATTTACTGGCGATACTTTATTTGTTGGTGATGTAGGTCGCCCCGATTTAGCAATTAAAAGCAATATAACAGTTGAAGATTTAGCAGGAATGATGTATGATTCATTGAATAGTAAGATAAAAACATTAGCTGATGAGGTAATCGTTTATCCAGCACACGGTGCCGGTTCTTCCTGCGGAAAAAACATTGGTAAAGAAACTTTCTCTACCATTGGTGTTCAAAAGAAAATGAATTATGCGTTACAACCAATGACTAAAGCTGAGTTTGTAAAAGCAGTAACCGATGGACTTTCAGCACCTCCAAAATATTTCGCTATGGATGCTATGCTTAATAAAGCAGGGTATGACAACATTGACGAAGTGATAAATAAAAACACCAAAGCATTATCTGTAGCCGAGTTTGAAGCCCTTGCAACTACTGATGTAATAATATTAGATACTCGCACACCAGATGAATACGAAACAGGTACTGTCCCTAACTCAATAAACATAGGGCTAAACGGACAGTATGCTCCTTGGGTGGGCGCATTGCTCGACGCATCAAAACCATTGATATTAATTACTGCTGAGGGAAAAGAAACGGAAGCAGTATTACGTTTAGCGCGTGTAGGATATGAAAATGTAAAAGGGTATTTACAAGGCGGAATGAATGCGTGGAAAGCCGCTGGTAAAAAAGTAGAGGTTACAGACAGCGTAAATGCTGATGAGTTTGCAAAAAAATATCAGAACGATAATGTGCTTGATGTCCGTAAACCAAGCGAATGGGATAGCGGAGTAATTGAAAATGCAAAACTAATTTGCCTGTCAACTTTGCAAAACGATATGAATTTGTTGGATAAAAAATCTCATTACTTTGTACATTGTGCAGGCGGTTACCGGTCTATGATGGCTGCATCTATACTAAAGAAAAACGGATTTAATAAAATAACTAACGTGCGTGGTGGTATGGGAAAGATAAAAGAAACAAAAGTTCCGTTGGTTCAACCTTTTATTGCATAAAATTATTTAAAGAGAGAATCAATTCTCTTTTCTAATTCATTGTTAGTAGTAAGGGGTTCGAAACCTTTATAATTTTCAGACTCTATTAAAGCTTCCTGCAAATTAAATTCAGATTGCCTTTGAGAAAAGGCAATCTTTTTTTGCATCAATGTTACCGCTAAATACTCTTGTTCTGTTTGTCCCAACGTAGGAATAAAAATTGCTTTCTTACCCAACGCTCCCAAATCCATAATAGTTGAATAACCCGAACGAGCAATAATAATTTCAGATTTCAGTATTGCATCCTGCATTTCTGTCGCATTTAAATGATTTAAAATTTTCACATTTCCTTTTATTTCTCTTTTGTTTTTCTCCTCTGTTTTTCCGCACACAACCAATGCTTTTAAATTGCTTTGAGTAAGTTGTTTCAATATCACTTCCTCAAATATGCTTCTTTGTGGTTCAGGTCCTGATATAATTGCCATTACATCATAAGTAGCTTTTACATCATCTCTATTTTGATTCTTGAATCTTGAAAGTGTCCCAACAAAAAAAGCATTTACTAGCAAGGGATATTTATGCGCTAAATCTCCCGACAAATTATTTTCACCTTCCACATCAGGCATCCAGCATTCATCATATTTATTGATGTAGTATTTATTTATCTTATGTAAAAGCTTTTCTGCAAAAGGAGCTTTAATCATTAGCTGGTGAGTAATAAAAATACTTTTGATATTCTTATTCCACAATCCAAAACGATTATCAGAAATTACAACATCAATACTCTTTTCTTTAATTATTTGTTTTAATGCTTTATGTTCTTTATTAATCCCTCTCATTATTTTTGGAATAGAAAGAAACATTTTCCAAATCATTGAACCGTTCTCAGGATAATTAATTACATATCCTTTTAATCTAATAAATTCTAAAGAGGGAAATTCCTGTTTCAGTAATTCTGATGGACGACCATCAGCGGCAATAATTACTTCCGCACCTTTACTTAATAGCAATCGAACAATAGGAACACATCGCGTGGCGTGTCCCAAGCCCCAATCGAGTGGTGATATTAATATTCGTTTTTTAATGTGAGAATGAATTTGACCAAACTATCAAGGTGCGAATTGATTTTTTTTCAACATTGGATAATGTTTAATATTCATTGTCCATAATCGCAAATCATAATTAATAACAGAGGATGCAATTAGTGCATCTGCTAATTCAACCGAATGGCTCCGAGAGAATTTATGAATAAATTCGCCTGCTCTGATTCCTATTTGTTTATCTATTGGAAGCACTTCAACGGATTGAAATATATCGGTAATTATTTTCTCTTCATTCTTCCTTGCTCCAGCCCATATTTCTGCCACAGTTACTGGAGTTGTATATAACGGAGATTGTTCGAATAACTTTTTAAATTGAGCTAATGTTTTTTCGTTACCTCGTAATATCCAAATGATAATATCACTATCAATCAGTATTCCTTTATCTTCCATTTTTACGAGTCGATTTTCTCAAATCGCGAATCTGTTTTTCTACATCTTCGTTTTTATCACTCCAAATGCCAAAAGCATTATCAATAAAAACAAT
>CAILDT010000080.1 GCA_903833025.1 uncultured Bacteroidota bacterium
CTAGTTTTAGCAGTAGCGTGTAATGCAGGCGATATAGTTGAAACCGTAGCATTTAGTTCTTTTTCTGTAGCTAGTACAGTAAGCTCATTTAGTGGTGGTACTACAGGGTTAACCCCAAGCACAGGTACAACAGGTAATGTAACACTAGGTGGTACACTTGCAGTCGCTAACGGAGGTACTGGAGTAACAACCAGCACAGGTTCAGGTAATCTTGTTTTATCAACCAGTCCTACATTGGTTACGCCTATACTAGGTACACCAACGTCAGGAACTTTAACTAACGCTACTGGATTACCATTAACTACAGGTGTAACAGGTACTTTAGCCGTAGCAAACGGTGGTACAGGTGTTACAACAAGTACAGGTAGTGGTGCAAATGTATTAGGAACATCACCAACAATAACAACTGCAATATTATCTTCACCCACAATTAACACACCTACAATGGGTGGAAGTGTAATTACAAGCGGAACTGCTGTTGCGTCTACATCGGGTACATCTATTGATTTTACATCTATTCCATCATGGGTTAAAAGAGTAACGGTTTTATTTAATGGTGTTTCAACAAATGGTTCAAGTCCTGTTTTAGTGCAATTAGGTTATTCAGGTGGCATTATTAATACTGGGTATTTAGCCAACAGCACTTATTTATATACTGCGGGGATTAGGGGGCAATACACAACTGGGTTTGGTAGTGCTTTTACTTCAGCAGTTAACGTACGTAATGGTTCAATTGTTTTTTGCAATATAAGTGGAAATATTTGGATTGGTTCAGGTGTTTTAGGCGATTATTCAGATAATGCAACTGTACAACTTGCTGGAACTGTAACATTAACAGGAACATTAGACCGAGTTCGCATTACTGCAGTAAACGGTACAGATACATTTGATGCTGGTTCAATAAACATTTTATATGAGTAAAAAATGACAATACCTCGTAATCTATCATTTTTAGCTGAAGGTGCAAGTTCAACTGGAGTTCTTTCTGTACCGTATGGCGGTACAGGACTTACTACATTAACGGCTAATTACATTCCTTATGGCAATGGAACAAGTGCATTAGGTTCTAGTGCAAATCTTGCGTTTAACTCTAGCACCAATATATTAACTGTGGGGACTGGAGTAACTGGCGGTATTGCTGGCGGAACATTCTAAATGTTTTCTACAGCTTTCCAAGCTAATGCGTTTCAAAATAACGCTTTTCAAATAGCTGTATTACCTCCCAAGCAAGTTGGTGGGGATGATGGCTATATAACCAAAGAAGAATTACGCAGAATACAAAAACTTCAACAAAAGATAGCGGCACGTCAACGCAAACTTGAGCAATCTACAAAAGATGCTAACGCTTATCGTAAACAATCGATTCGTAACATTGTTGATCCGAAACCTATACAAGTTAAGCAATCTAAAGTACAATCCAAACAAGAGGTTAAAGCTGATACACCGTTAGCTGAAACAGAAGAATTACAACGGTCTATAAGCTACCTTGAAAGACAATTGGATAATCTCCAACAGACGGTAGCTCAAAGACAAGAGTTTGCTAGATTACAAGCACACTTACGAATATTAGAAGCCAAACGTCTTGAGGAATTAGACGATGAAGAAACCATATTGCTTTTAATGTAAGGAAATCTAATGGCTGTTGTAAAAGTTCAAAAATGTTGCCCTTTATGCAAGAGTGACTATTCTGCAATTGACGAAGCTCAATTAAGTGACAAAGAAAAATACCTGATGTACTGGAATTATGAGTTTGGTACACCTGAAGCTGAAGCTGCATGGGCTGAAAAAGAAGCTATGACTCCTAAAAAAGCCCCTGATGTTATATCCGACATTGATGGTCATATATCGATGGCTGATGGCTCTTGGGTGTCTAGTAGGTCTAAGCATCGTGAGAACCTTAAACGCAATAACTGTATTGAAATTGGTAATGATGTACCTTTAACTCAAAAAAGTCATCAATTTAGCACTAAAGAACATGAAGCTCGTAAGCGTCAAATAGCGGAAATAGCTTACTCAAAATTGAATTACAGGTAATTTTTTGCCTTTAACTCTGTTATCAAGTTTCCATAAAGGCCTAAGATTTTTATAATGATTAATCAAAATAATTTCTTGTTCTGTTTTTGCACTAAATACTGGAATAATATGATCTATTTCCCATTCACCATAATTGTCAAAAGACATATTTTTGTCAAATTGGGATTGAATATGTTGTCTAAATTCATCAAAATTACAACCAAGTATTATTTCTGTTTTGGTGAGTTTTTTCAATCCTTTAAATCTAATGGATTTGCCAATAAGACTTCTTATGTTTTGTGAAAATTTAAAAAAAGGATCTTCTC
>CAILDT010000081.1 GCA_903833025.1 uncultured Bacteroidota bacterium
CTTAGCAGGTATCTGTGGCGGACGACCAGCTTCGCCATACGCCAACATATAAGGAATCACCATCCTCATTTTATCTCCCACATTCATCAACGCAATCCCCTCTTCCCAGCCCGGTATCACCTGCGCCTGACCAAGCGGAAACTCAATCGGCTCACCCCTATCAACCGACGAATCGAACAAACTACCATCAGCCAAATAGCCAGAATAATGAACTTTCACCGCTTTCCCAGCCGTAGCTTTCACCGGATTAGTACTCTTATTAATAACATAATACTTAATGCCCGAAGCAGTTACCTGCTCCTTCACACCCTTAATATCATAAGCCGTAAGCAAAGGCGCAGCAGTAACATCCACAATTTCTACATCAAAAATCAAATCGGACTTAGCAGGTATCTGTGGCGGACGACCAGCTTCGCCATACGCCAACAAATAAGGAATAATTAATTTTGCTTTATCGCCTTTGTGAAGCAAAGCCAACCCTTCGTCCCAGCCCGGTATAACCATATGCGAACCCACTTTTAAACTAAAAGGTTTACCTCTTTCTACCGAAGAATCAAACATTTTACCATCTCTGAAAAACCCACTGTAATGCACCATACATTTTGCACCTGCACACGAAGGAGCCCCTTTCACACATTGAAACATAATAATCTTTAACCCCGAAGCAGTTGTAATAGTATCCTTTCCTTTCGCATCCCATTGTTTCAATCCCTCCGCTACACTTACCAATTCCACATCGAAAATTAAAACAGAATTAGCAGGTATTTTGCCAGTTGCATTAGCACCATATCCCAATTCAGGTCCAAACTTAATTGTCGCCTTATCGCCCTCGTGCAGCAATTGAATTGCTTCATCCCATCCTTTTATCACTTGTCCAGCTCCCAACTTAAACTCAAAAGGTTGCCCACGCGGAATAGAACTATCAAACACTGTATCGTTAGTTAACTTTCCGGTATAATTTACTTTTACCTTATCGCCTGCTTCCGCTTTTTTACCATTTCCTTTTTCAGTAATGGTATATTCCAGTCCCGAAGCTGTTTTAATTGTTTGTGGATGTTTCACTTTTTCTGATGTTACTTTTTTGTCTTGCGCCATCCCCGATAATGTTACTGCCGCAAGAACTAAGGTTATTACTTTTTTCATTTTTATTTGGTTTTAAGAAACTACTATTTATACTTTTAAAAGATTCCTCGCTACGCTCAGAAGGACAAATATGCTTGTCATTCAGAGCGCAGCGAGGAATCTCTGCTTTATTAATATTATAAATTATTTTCCTTTTGGCATTGCCGGTGGTCCAGCAGGCGCTTTTTCGGCAGCAGAAAAACTAATTAACTCCACATCAAATACCAAGGAAGAATAAGGAGGAATAGGACCGCCACCTTGCTCGCCATAAGCCAATGAAGAAGGGATAATAAATTGCCCCTTAGCTCCAGGTGCCATCAACTTTAAACCTTCGTCCCAACCCGGAATTACTTGTTGCATATCCAACGGAAACTCAATTGGTTCATACGGTCTTCTTTCGTCATACACACCTGGTCCTGCTTTTTTAGCAGTTTCTTTATCGCTGGTGTCAAACACAGTTCCATTTAATAATCTACCAGTGTAAGCCACTTTTACTTTACAGCCTTTTGTAGGGTGAGCACCTTTTCCTTTTGTTTTTTCGATGTAATATAAACCAGTAGAAGTTGGTTTTGCGGTTACTTTATTTTCATCTAAATATTTAGCAAGTTCAGCTGGTTCTGCTTTTTTACGCTCTTGTAACAAGGCATTACGCTCATCCTCTTTCTTTTTTCTTTCTGCATCCACTTCTGCTTTTGAAGTAATTTTCTCCAACTTGGCATCAAAAGTCAACATTGTGTTTTTTACAATATACTTTGGCATCTCTTTTACTTTAAATGTTTTTAAGTAAACCGAATCAGCCGAAATCATAAAGCTCGCACTGTCACCAACCGACATCATTGACAACGCATCCTCAAAACTACCTTTAAAAGTAGATTTGTTTAACGGAAACTCAATGTAGTTTTTACCTGTTGGGTTACCTTTTCCTTTGGAATCAAACAAAACAGAATCTTTACTGTTTTTGTACGACATTACTAAGCGAACCATATCACCTTCTTTCGGACTAACGCCTTTGTCATCGTGTTTATAAAATTTGGAATACACACCGTTTTCATTGAAATCGTATCCCGGATATGGAGATTTATTGCAAGAAGAAAATGTTAATACTGCTAATACAGCACCAACGGCTGCAATGGAGATTGTTTTTTTGAATTTAATTTTCATTTTTGATTTGTTTGTTAATTATTATATTTAGTTAAACTTAGTAATTCTATTTCATAAACCACCGTTGTATAAGGTGGCACAATTCCGGTGGACGAACCCGACTCCCCGTAAGCGAGGCGCGAAGGTATAATAAATTTTGTTTTCGCGCCCTCATTCATTAATTTAATTGCATTTTCAAGCCCTTCAATTATCTGCCCTTGAGTACCTACTACCAACTCTAGTGGCTCTTTGCGGTCGTAAGTAGATTCAAACATTTTTCCATTTAAAAAATATCCTTTATAATGTATTTTAATGGTGTTTCCGCTTTCCGCATTATCGCCAGCTCCTTGTTTAAGTGGCAAATAAAACATTCCGTTATTCAGCGGATAATATTCGGTGTGGCAGGTATCTAAATAATTTTGAAGCTTGCGTTGTTCTTCTATATCTCTGTCTTCCACCATATCAGCATAGTTTTTTAATTCCTCTTGATATTCTTTCGGAGTAAGAATCCTGAAAAGTTTCACATCCATCTTAATCATACTTTCAGGAGTTAAAAACATTGGTAAATCTGCTTTAAAAAAACGTTTAAACAGCGAATCGGCATTTACAATAAACGACACACTATCACCATCATTCATATTGGAAAGTCCTTCTTCAAAGCTACCCTCGAACGATGAATGTTGAAACGGAAGTATTACTTTACCAGTTTCGTTGTTGCTATAGGTATCCATAAACACCGAATCTTTATCTGTTTTATAAGTAATCAATAGTTGAAGATATTCGCCTTTTAGGGGTTTGCGCTTCCCCTCACCTATAACTTCCAGTTTGTAATAAAGCCCCGATTCGGTGAGTGTGTATCCTTTGTATTTCGATTTGTTCCAGCAGGAAGCAAACAGGATAACGATGAGTAGTATATATAAGGAGTATACTTTTTTCATTTAGCGGAGCGATAATAATTCAAGTTCGTACATAACAGAAGCACGCGGTGGTATGCGGCTTTGGTCGCCAACTAAGCCGTGAGCAAGGTGCGATGGAAGTATTAATATTGCTTTATCGCCTATGTGCATATATTGTATTCCTTCGTGCAAGCCCGAATCTACATCATCCTGTTCGATGGTAAATTCCTTAGCACCTGTGGTGTCGGAGGAGTAACAAATGGTGCCATCCAACAAACTGATTTTATAATTTACTTTTGCTCTTTGCTGCGACATTGCTTGTGCA
This sequence comes from uncultured Bacteroidota bacterium, assembly GCA_903833025.1. Taxonomy (GTDB): domain Bacteria; phylum Bacteroidota; class Bacteroidia; order 2-12-FULL-35-15; family 2-12-FULL-35-15; genus 2-12-FULL-35-15. Next base: position 3,484 of record CAILDT010000081.1, read on the forward strand.
CCTGTTCCTTTTTTGGTTATCATATATCGTAATCCGGTGCCGGTGGTTGTCATTTGCCAATGGCGATGTGCTATGTATTGGTTTATTTCATCGTCTTCCTGCTTCATATATATTTTGTTGGCATCCATCAGTTTTTCTTTAAATTCAGCACTTTGGATGTTTATTGGTTTCACTTGTTTTTTATTTCCTTCGCAGGAAGTAAACGTTATCATAATACATAATGCAAATATATATTTGAGTATGTTATTCATTTTATGCTTCTTTTTTGTGCTTCCTGTTTTTTTGTCTGTGTAACAAAAAAATCGGAAACACAAGCAAAACCTAATGTTACTGCTTTTTATTCAATTGCTTTTTATATTCGGGCAACAGAGAAACAAATTTTATTACTGCTTCGTCCAACGTTAAATCACTTTGTCCGCCTGCTGCGTGTGCGTGCCCGCCTCCATTAAAGTTTTTACGGGCAAATAGGTTTACATCAAATGTTCCTTTGGAGCGGAAGGATGTTTTAACAGCTTCATCTCGCTCTACAAAAAAGGCGGCGAAACAAATGCCTTCTATTGATAATGCATAATTTACTACCGATTCGGTATCTCCTTTTTTATAATTAAATCGTTTTAATTCATCTGCTCGCAAGCTAAAAAATGCAGTGTTGTATTCTTTAAGTACTGTCAATTTTTCTGATAAGCAGTAGCCCAGCAATCGCAAACGGCTTTCAGTATTATCGTCATAAATACGGTTGTGTATTTCCGAATTGTTTGCGCCTGCATCTATTAATGCGGCTACTATTTTATGAGTTCGGGCGGTGGTGGATGGGAAACGGAAGGAGCCGGTATCCGTCATCATACCTGTATAAAGGCAGTTGGCTATGTTTTTATTTATTGATTTGCCATCGGCCATCAGGTTAATAAAATCGAAAACGAGTTCGCAAGCCGAGCACGCTTCGGTGCTGTGTAGCATATATTTGGCGAAGTCTTCGGGCTGTAAATGGTGGTCTATTATAAATTTTATTGCTTTTGCTTTGCCTACTTCTACTCCCAAAACTTCTATCCGCTTTAGCGAATTAAAATCTAAACAAAATATAATATCTGCTTTGGCGATGATTGGTTTTGCTATTTTGGTTTTTAGTTGGTAATTAAGCACTTTGTTGTTGCCGGGCAGCCAGTTTAAAAACGCCGGATAATCGTTGGGCGTGATAACGGTTACGTGGTGTTTTTGCTGGATTAGGTAGTTGTATAAGCCAAGTGAACTGCCCATTGCATCTCCATCGGGCGACCAGTGGGTTACTATTACTATGTTTTTGGGGGTTGCTAAGAGTTGTTTTACTTCTTTAATATCTGTCTGCTTCAAAATCTGTTTTTTTTAATGGGCTACAAAAATACTATTATTTTTTACTTTGGAGGGTTAAGAGAATGTGAATGTATGTTAAAGTTGGTTATGTTTTAATTTAGGTTTTGGATGGTGGCGTGAACAATTTGAATGGTGGCGTGAACAATTTGAATGGTGGTGTGAACAATTTGGATGGTGGCGTGAACAATTTGAATGGTGGCGTGAACAATTTGGATGGTGGCGTGAACAATTTGAATGGTGGTGTGAGTATTTTGTGTTTTTAAAAACTGACGACAAGGTGATGATCTAAAAAAACGTGCTTACGACACACCGACTGCCGGAGGCGCAC
>CAILDT010000082.1 GCA_903833025.1 uncultured Bacteroidota bacterium
GCTCTTTGTACAAATAGCATTTTAACGAGTGCTATTTATACAACGTCCTCATGTTGTGACTCCTACCTGCTCCGTAGCGATACGGGGCTTTTTTGAGGGTTTATTCGCATGATTATTGAGTGAACTACGCGGCCTCTTAATACTAGTTGGGGTACCCGTTCGCCAAAGGAAGGTAAGTCGCACTTACTGAACGCCGGAAACAGTAATCAGCCGAATGAATTGTGTACACGCTTCATTCCTGTATAGCACACACACTTGTGCGATAACGGAAAAGCCCATGTGAACTGGGCATTAATAATAATTTTAAGGGGAAACAAAATGTACGAAGAAACTATAAATCCTTGGGAGCTGCATTCGCTCGCAATAACTGTCTTAAAAGAAATGATGCAAGAATTAGGTGAAGAATTGAAAAAAGAAAATTTTAATGACCTCGCTTTGCTTGGATGCCTGTTCCATAACGTTTCTGTTCAAGCAAAATATGTAGAAGGAATCAAAGGAGATATTAAGGTTTTTGAAGATAAAAAACTAAATGAGATGTTAAAAAATTCTCAGCCTTCTATTCCTGACATGCCGTCTTATTGTTAATCGGAGAATAAAAATGGCTATTAAATACACAGACTACGCGACTCAAACGCGTCAAGACTTTATCAAGAAAGAAGCAAAAAAGGTTTTCGTGCAACCCGTTGAAGAATACGAGGAGTTCCACTACGAACCTGAATCAGATAGTAAATTCTTAATCATCATGATAGTGGGCTTTGTTTTACTCATGAGCCTGTATCTAGTCAACACCCAAGCCAAGGCAGAAGATTGCAATGTTATGCCGATCTCGCCCATGTCGCTGGTTGATTCATGGGGGCAAGAATAATGGCTGCTGCTTCATTATCAATACATCATGTTAAAGATATTTCATTCAAGCAAGAAACTTTATTCATGCCTGATGATTCGATGATTCGTTTAATGCGTGTGTTAGCAATCGACAAGAACGGTGATGTAAACGAAATAACTTTGTTTATGACTGAGCATTGTCAGATTGAGGAGGTGCTTACATGATTAAGTTTCTATTTGAAAGCCTTGCTGACTATGACTTTAGACGGAACAAGCCAGCAAGACGGATAAACAACCAATTTTACTTGGCTAGATACGGCAATCTTTATGCGATGGCTGAATCTAGCGCACATTATAGCAGAGGCTAACATGACTACTAAAAAAACTGGCTTAGAGTTGCTCAGAGAGCCATTCCCTGCCCACCAAATAAGCAGGCTACCAAAGCCTACTGCTAACCAAACAGCGGAAGTAAAGGCTGATTTTAAGAAAGGCATCCGGTGCTTACAATGTGGAGCCTGGCATCATAAAGACGTAGTGCATTTGGACTATGTTGGACATGCCGCATTAACTGATCGGCTTCTTGATTGCGATCCAACATGGAATTGGGAGCCGATGGGCGTTGATGCTTTCGGACAACCAGCTTTCAGCAGTCAAGGTTTGTGGATCCGCTTGACAGTCTGCGGAGTTACGCGCTTAGGTTTTGGTGATGCACAAGATAAGAAAGGCCCTAATGCTATTAAAGAAATGATTGGAGATGCTCTCAGAAATGCAGCTATGCGATTCGGAGCTGCTCTTGATCTCTGGCATAAAGGTGATCTGCATATTGAAGATAATGAAATAGATTGGGAAGAATCATTAAAAGCATCTAAAAACAGGGCTGAATTTGAACGAGCTTACAAAGCTATACCAACTGATACTCGTCCACAATTTGCAGAGTTAGCCAAAGCAATAGGCGCTAAATATCCAAAATTAACCGAGGTGGCAGCATGATTTTACACATTGATATTGAAACCATCCCCAGCCAGAAGGCCGGAGCAGTTGAAGCTATCCGCGAAAGCATCAAGCCACCAGCCACTATGTCAGTGCAAGCCACTATCGAAAAGTGGTATGCAGAAAAAGCTGATGATGCCGCCAATGAGCAACATCGCAAACAATCGTTTGATGGTGCATTAGGCGAGATCATCTCTATTGCTTGGGCGCTGGATGATGGCGAGGTTAATGTCAATTATCGTTATGATGATAACGAGGCTGGCTTATTACGCGCGTTCTTTGTCGATATTAACGAACTAACAGATAAGTACGGACAAAAAGCCCACATCTCTACTTGGTCAGGGCATTACATCACCGGCTTCGACTTGCGCTTTATATGGCAACGCTGCGTGATGTTAGGTGTTAGGCCATCCGTTCACATTCCTTATGACGCTAAACCTTGGGACTCAAAAGTATTTGACACCAAGATTGAGTGGACTGGCATGGGTTCAGGGTCCGGCATTGGTAGCCTAGACGCACTTAGTAAGGCATTTGGGTTTGAGGGTAAAGGTGATATAGACGGTAGCAAAGTCTACGACTACTGGCTTGCTGGACGTATTGAAGAGATTGCTGAATACAACAAGCAAGACGTGGTTAAGTGCCGCGCTTTGTATAACAAAATGAATTTTATAACCGAGAGAATAGTATGAGTAATGTTTACACAGCAGTTTGTACAGTAACACGAGATTGTGAGGTGCGCTATTTGCCTAGTGGTGGTGCATTTTTAACGGTTAATGTCGCTAATAATCAGGGCTTTGGGGATAAACAAACCACCATGTTTATTCAAGTGGCATTGTTCGGTAAGCGTGCCGAGGGCAACCTGAAAGACTACTTGCTAAAAGGCCAGCAAGTGAATATTTCTGGCGAACTAAAGCAAACCGAGTACCAAGCGAAAGATGGCACGACTAAGACAAGTCTGGAACTCAATGCCAACATTATTGATTTAGTAGGCGGCAGAAAAGAAAACGCCCCAGCCAGACAAGCTGCGCCTAAAGCTGATGTTGATTATGATGACGATATCCCTTTCTAAAATACATGGTAGATCACAGAAAGTTTATATCACGACTAGAAACAGCCGCTCTTTTTAATTGCCACAAAGCAACGATTGAGCGGTGGGAATCAGAAGGTAAGCTGCCGGTTAAATCAGTCATGATCGGATGCATCTGTTACTACAACAGAGCCGAGATATTGAAGTTCCGTGAAACCAAAGAAAAAGCCAAGTGTGGAAGGGTGACTGGTTTTAAAGTGACTGGCTATAAAAAAGGCGACACTGATTTGATACTTGGGAAAGTAAGTAATGTTGATTATTTCTCTAGTCAGAATCGGTTGAACATCAACATTAATTTTAATGAGCTTAATTATTTATGACTCTATTTATAAAAACAAGACGAGTTAAATGTCCAAAATGCTCCCTATTCTTTTTAACTGACTCACGCTCAAGAAAGAACTGTGAGACTTGTAGCCCGCCATTCATGCAAAGACAAGGTTTTTTGAAAATATCATGAAACTCTATAACTTACCCAGAGATACTTTTTTCACTATTCAAGAAGATGAATCTAACACGGTTTACTTCTTAGAAAATCTGGATGGCATGTTCAGTTATTGCAAGAACGAGGCTGGGGATGTCATTCACTTTTCAGCAAGTTTGGAGGTTGATATTTATGAGTAAAAATATAATAGAAATTGCCTTAAATGCTGGATTTCTAAACACGTCAAACGGTTTAGAATCGCCATTTATTGAAGGTGAGGATTTAACAGATAACCTGAAATTATTTGCAAGTTTACTCCTCGCCCAACCTGAGCAAGAGCCTGTGGCTTGGAAAGTAATAGATGAAACCAACGGGGAGTATATGTTTTCTAGGGTTAAGCCGATGGAACGAGCATACAAATATGATGTAGTTATTCCACTCTACCTAGCACCGCCAAAACCTTTAACGCCACGACAAGGGTTAGAAGAATATAAAAGAGGTTATGACAAAGGGTGGAAAGCTTGTAAGTATTGTTACACAAATGAAGAATTACGAGAAGGTGTTGTTGGGTATCTATATAAACAGATGGATTGTCACGGGGAATGGGCAACAATATTTAAAGTCGATAAGCCTTACATCACATGGCATGACATTAAGGATATTGTTCCTGTCTACACCACACAACCAAAACGTGAGCCTTTGAGCATACAAGAAATATACGACCTCGACAAGTACTCTCATCAACCTTTTGCAATATATAATGTGAGAGAATGTATTAGCTGGATAAGAAAGGTAGAAAAAGCACACGGCATAACTGGAGGTGGGGAATGAGTAAAGAAAGAGAGTTGTTAGAACGAGTAATGTACAGGATTCCTTCAGCAGTAATATCTGAACACGACTTAGATTTTGTTGATGATATTAAAGCAATCCTCGCCCAACCTGAGCAGACTGAGCAAGAACCTGTGGCTTGGATGTATGAGTGGCATGAGGGTGATACCGAATCGACTAGCACTTATTGCGGTAGTGAAAAACCATTTCAAGAAGATGAGGTGAAGCCGTTTAACTTAAGACCTCTTTACGAACACCCAAACCGCAATGAATTAACACCACGACAAGGGTTAGCAGAATATAAGAAAGGTTATGCACATGCAGAGCTTGATTTAAAACGTGAGCCTTTGCGCCCACTTCAACTGCTAAAGCTAATGAATAAATATGAGCTTAGAATTGATTTAATGAGGGCTGTAGAAAAATATCACGGCATTATTGGAGTAGATGATGAGTAAAGAAAGAGAGTTGTTGAATAGGTCTCGATATAATTTAGATAGGGAGTATTGTGCAGACCTTATAGATGAAATACAAGAACTACTCGCCCAACCTGAGCAGACTAAACGCAGCCCGTTAACTGAAGCTGAGATAAGTAAAACATTAAAACTTAGCAGACGATCTACAGAATGGGATTATGGTTTTGAAGCAGGGGTAGGCTTTGCAGAAGAATTCCACGGTATTGAATTATGAAAATTATAGAGGGTAATTATTATAAAAGAAGGGACGGGGAAATAGTCGGTCCACTGGTTAGATTAAATGGTGGAGACTTTTATTGGACAATACATAAACCGAACACCAGTTATACGATTGGTGGAAGAATATCATTGACGTTGGCAGACTTTGACGATCGTGATTTAGTTGAGGAGGTGAGTGATGAGTCTTGAAAGAGAATTACTACAAAGATGCTTAGATGAGTTTGACTACAAAGGAGTAGCTTGTAATGAGTTATGTATTGATATAAATAAACTCCTCGCCCAACCTGAGCCTGAGCCTGAGCCTGAGCCTGTGGCTTGGTTAGTTAAAGATAATGATACTGAAGAAGAAGAGTTAATGTGGGTCGAGCCTACTTTACATAAAAGCACACCTCTATACACAGCACCACCAAAACGTGAGCCTATAGAAGATGGAGAGCTAGAAGTCTGGTATAGCCAACATACTTGGGCAATGGATAAACAAGAGTATATGTGGGGATTTCGTGATGCTGAGAAATATTACGGTATTGGGGGTGGGAAATGAGTAAAGAAAGAGATTTACTTAAAAGGTTGGCGGAAAAGGATATGGTGCGGTATTACTACGGCTCTTTAGTAAACGAAATTAAAGAACTCCTCGCCCAAACTGAGCAAGAACCTTTAACACCTCGACAAGGTTTGGAAGAGTATAAAAGAGGTTATGCACAAGCAGAGCTTGATTTAAAACGTGAGCCTTTGAGTGAAGAAGAATCATACCATGAGGCTAAAAGGCTTTATGAGGCTGAAGATGGCTTATGGTATGAAGATGGTTTCGTTGATGGTTTAAAGTTCGCAGAGAAGATGCACGGCATAACTGGAGTAGATGATGAACATTGTTGAATGGTTTTATGTGGTTATGTGCGTAGGGATAGCGTGGATAGTTGTGACTACCCCATACTTGGTTGAAAAGTTGATAAAAGCATTTTGGGGTAGATGATGACTGCTGAAAGAGAGTTACTAAGAAAAATACTCAGTGATACTCAATACATTAATTATGAGTGTAACGACAAGATACGAAATGAAATCGTAGAGTATCTCGCCCAACCTGAGTCTTTACGAGAAGATTTACGAGAAGATTTACGAGAAGGAATATCCTTACGTGACCACTTTGCGGGTTTGGCGATGCAAGAATTTATAGCACTTAACACATTTAAAATGGGTTTAACTGTCACTATGGCTTATGACACGGCAGACTTGATGTTGGCAGAGAGGGGGAAAGTACATGATCACTAATCTTGAAGAAATGAAACAACGCTTAGAAGAAATAAAAATATAAGCGAGTGGCTGGCTGTCATCAATAGACGGTAGTTATGAGGCTTGTTTAAATGCAATGGGCTATTACATACTACAAAATAATATTAAAGCACTTGAGGAACTATCACATGAAAATTAAATTAATTATGTTGCTGTTACTAAGTACATCAGCAACAGGTGCTGAGATCTATGCTCAAGATGGCACCTATCTCGGTAAATTAGGTGGATCTCCCTATCAGTATGATTCAACCGCTAATCCAAGTGGACCGTATGGCAGCACCTGGGGTGTTAATTCTATCAATAATCCGAATGGTCGCTATGGTGCTGAATGGTCCACTCAGTCACCCAATAATCCTTATACGCTTACTCCACCGGTGATTAGGAATGAGGAAGGTTTGGAATGAAAACATCTGAAGCACTATTTAAGCAGTATAATAAAAAGTTTGTACCACTCCTCCAAATATCAACTGAGTATTTAGGCATTAGCGATCCGAGTGTTATTTCTAAAATGGCGATCAAAAATGAATTAGGTGGTATAAAAGCATTTAGAATGGGATCTGCAAAATCGCCTTGGCTTGTCGATATTGAGCAATTAGCAGACGTTTTAGACAGCCGTTCCAGATCATAAAAACTGTGGATAAGTTTAAGCAGTCCGCGTCCAGTCCGCATGATATGCCACATACCGCATTCTATATGGCGTATTTGTCCAATCCAGCATGGGCGCTACGCAGAATGCTCTCTGTATTATTTTTCGATCATTCTGGGCATTATTGATTTGTTTATTCATTTAACATTTAAAGCCATCTACTTATAACGCTGCACAACCGTTAATTCGGTAGCACGATGATAATAAAGTAACAGCCGAGCAATAATCGCTAAAAATATCTTGCGATTAAAGTCTTTCGCTAATACTCTGATAGTGGCGCATTTTTTCACCCGTATAAATTTGGCGTGGGCGATAAATGGTCACTTGTTCACCGTGTATCATTTCTCGCCAATGCGCCAACCATCCTGGCATGCGGCCAATTGCAAAGAGAACGGTAAACATATTGGTTGGTATACCGGCGGCGCGGAGTATGAGTCCTGAGTAGAAATCAACATTGGGATATAGTTTTCGAGAGATAAAATAATCATCACTCAAGGCTATTTCTTCCAGTCGTCGGGCAATATCTAACAAGGGATCATTGATACCTGGCTTATTTAATAATTTGTCACAATGTTGTTTTAATACTTGCGCACGTGGATCAAAGTTTTTATAAACACGATGACCAAAGCCCATTAATCGTCGATTTGAGTTCTTGTCTTTGGCCTGATTAATAAATTCGGTTCCATCACCGCCTTCTGCATGAATCTGCTCAAGCATTTTAATGACTTCCTGATTGGCACCGCCATGACGAGGCCCCCAAAGTGCCGCGATACCTGCTGTAATGACAGCATAAACATTGGCCATACTGGAACCTGCTGTGCGCACGGATGAGGTACTGCAGTTTTGCTCATGATCGGCATGCAGTATCAATAACATATCAATAGCACGGACAATATCGGTATCCAGTTGATAATCTCGTACAGGCGATGAGAACATCATGTTCATAAAGTTACTGGTGTACTTGTATTTGATCGAAGGATAGACCAACGGCTCGCCAATCGATTTCTTATACGAAAAAGCAGCGATAGTACGGACTTGAGAAACCAAGTTAGCGACAATTTGTATTTCTGTTGTTTCATCCAAGCGATCGGGTACGGGATAAAAAGTCGATAACGAGGCAACCATCGTGGTAAGAATCCCCATAGGATGCGAGCCACGAGGAAAGCCATTAAAAAAATGGTGCATGTCTTCATGAATAATCGATGATTCATTAAGACGCGTGGAAAACGTTAACAGTTTTTCTGCGGTAGGTAATTCACCATAGAGCAATAAATAAGAGACTTCGACAAATCGGGAATGGGCTGCCAACTCTTCAATGGGATAACCACGATAACGGAGTATGCCTTTTTCACCATCAATATAGGTAATCGCACTTTCACAGGCACCGGTATTACCATAACCATCATCAAGTGTTACGTAACCGGTTTGACTGCGTAATTTGGTAATATCAATCGCTTTTTCACCTTCCACTCCCATGTAAGTAGGTAACGAATAGCTTTTATCTTCTAACGTTAATATCGCCGGGTTTAGCAGTGTTAAGTTATCACTCATGTCTATAAATTTCCTAAGAAAGAGGTGTTATTTGAGTTAATTCGAATGATTGAAAAATTAAGTTGCCCATTCTTTTTACTTTGAAAAGGCAATAAATCGTCGATAAGGAGACTCCTGCTTCCAAGTAATTGCTTCCGTGTAATAGTGCATCAAAGCTA
>CAILDT010000083.1 GCA_903833025.1 uncultured Bacteroidota bacterium
TCTTGATTTAAAAGCAAAAACTATGGTTACGTTGATGGATATAATGGGAACAAAATATTTAATTAGAATGAACGAAGCTGATTTGAAAAAGGAAGCTGCCAAAACTCCAGACCCTACCATTAAATATGTGGATGAAACAAAAGTGATTGCTGGTTATAAGTGTAAAAAAGCAGAAGTAACCACCAAAACTGCTGATGGCAAAGAAGAAACGGTGAATGTGTTTTATACCGACGAAATTCCTACTTGTGATATTAAAGCACCTTACAAGGGTTTAAAAGGGTATCCGTTGGAATATAAAATGAACCAAGGCGGTATTAAAATGACTTTTAGTGCTACGACTGTTACTAAAGAAACCGTTGCCGATTCTAAATTCGATATTCCAAAAGAAGGTTATAAAGAAACCACAATGGAAGATTTCCAAAAAGATATGAGTAAACTAGGTGCAGGAGGTCATTAGTTCTCTAGTTTATTAATTTATTAGTTGCTCTGAAAAACAAAAAAATCCCACTCTTGAAAAAGAGTGGGATTTTTAAAATCAGCGTTTACGTGACTAATTCTATAATTAAATTTTTATTGTAACACCTAAAGCAAATAAGTAAGGTCCGCCATAGCCAATACCTACCTCAGCATTAACACCAACTATTTTAGCAAAATAATAGCTGAACCCAAAGTGTGCCTGTACACTAACTGGAGAAGGATGTACATTAAGTTCGGTAATATAATTGGGGTAAAAGGTATTGCTAACGGTAGTGGAAACATTGTAAATATTGTAACCTACTTTAAGACCTGTGTATAACGATATATTATCAGTAGCAACAATATAATAATCTCCACGGGCAGCTAAGTGAATTCTTGTCCAGGTATCCTGAAAAGAAAAAACCCCATCGGTGTAAGTACCTACAGCGCGCTGATAACCAAAAGCAACACCAACAGAAACTTTTTTACCTAAACCGTAATCAACTGCTGCGTTAATCATCGGAGTTTGTTTCCAAGTGGGTGTATAAGCAGCGTAAGTATAAACTGAGCTAAGTGCATAACGAACGGCAAGGTTTGTTTTGAATAAATTTAAACCAACACCAGCGGTAACCATAATTTTACCTTTGATGCCATCACCATCGCCTCTTTTTGCGGGGCGTAAAGCGAATGTTGAATTGTCGTTAATCGAAACTTTGTTAAAAGTTAAAGGTGTATCTTTTCCTTTTGCTGATAGGTTGAAGCTAATTAAAGCTACTAATGCGATTGTAATTGTTTTTTTCATAGTTTATTTATTTAAAGTTTATTCGGCGAAAGTACTACTATTATATGAGCAGGATTAGAATTAGTTTTAGAGTGTGTAAAAATCACTAAAATAATCTACATATGAATCACTTCGCCATACGCTGCTGCTGCCGCTTCCATAATTGCTTCGCTCATTGTAGGGTGAGGATGTACGGTTTTAATAATTTCATGCCCTGTGGTTTCTAATTTGCGGATAGCAACAATTTCTGCAATCATTTCGGTTACGTTTGCGCCAATCATATGTGCGCCCAATAATTCGCCATACTTCGCATCAAAAATTAATTTTACAAAACCATCTTTTGCGCCTGCGGCAGATGCTTTGCCGGATGCAGAAAACGGAAACTTGCCAATTTTTAATTCGTATCCTGCTTCTTTTGCTTTTGCTTCCGTCATCCCTACTGATGCTATTTCGGGCTGACAATAGGTACATCCCGGAATATTATTATAATCTAAAGGCTCAGGTGAATGACCTGCAATTTTTTCTACACAAATAATTCCTTCTGCACTCGCAACGTGAGCCAATGCTTGTCCGCCAACGCAATCGCCAATTGCATAATATCCCGGAATATTTGTTTGATAATATGGATTGGTTAGTATTTTACCTTTATCGGTAGCAATGCCAGTTGCCTCCAAACCTATATTTTCAATATTTGCCTGAATACCCACTGCAGAAAGCACTATTTCCGCATCAATAATCTTTTCACCAGCTTTAGTTTGAATTTTTACTTTGCAATCTGTTCCTTTTGTATCCACCGACAGAACAGTAGATTCAACCATTACATCAATACCCAATTTTTTGAACGAACGCTCCAGTTGTTTCGAAACCTCCGCATCTTCAACAGGCACAATAGCTGGTAGAAATTCTACCAACGTAACTTTAGTTCCCATAGTTGCATAAAAAGAAGCAAACTCGCTACCAATAGCTCCCGAACCAACTACTACCATTGATTTAGGTAACTTAGGTAAAACTAATGCTTCGCGATAGCCAATTATTTTTTTACCATCAATCGGTAAGTTTGGTAACTGACGAGAACGCGCTCCTGTAGCAATAATAATATGTTTAGCATCGTAGGTAGTTGATTTACCATCAGCAGATTTTACATCCACTTTTTTACCTGCTTTTATGGTTGCAGTGCCAGTAATAACATCAATTTTATTTTTCTTCATCAAAAACTCCACGCCTTTGCTCATCCCACCAGCCACATCTCTGCTGCGTTTTATCACTGCCGTAAAATCAGCTTCTCCGCCTTTTACAGTTATTCCGTAATCACTTGCGTGATTAAGATATTCGAACACTTGCGCACTTTTTAGCAGTGCTTTTGTAGGGATGCAACCCCAGTTAAGGCAAATACCACCAAGGTTTTCGCGCTCAATAATTGCTGTTTTTAATCCTAATTGCGATGCTCTGATTGCTGCTACGTATCCACCCGGACCGCTACCTACTACTATTAAATCGTAACTCATATTGTTTGTTTTTTTTGATTAATGTTGAATTGCTATATTGTTTTAAGAGGTGCGAAAGTAGTAATTTATTTTGTTACCAATAACGAATTAAAATCAGAATCGAATTTGAATTTGTACTTTCGCATCCCTTTTAAATTTTTAAATTAGTATCAATTTGTAATTTGTAAAAAATGAAATACATTATCTCTTACCAAAAACCACACACTCATTTTATCGACATTGAATTTATTGCTGATAACATAAATCAAGATGATTTATTAATCCAACTTCCATCGTGGCGACCTGGAAGATATGAGTTAGGAAATTTTGCAAAGAATGTTCAGAAATGGGCTGCTTTTGATGCAAATGGAAATACTTTAAAGTTTGAAAAAATAACAAAGGACTGTTGGAAGGTTCAAACCAAAGGAGTTTCAGAGGTTCATATTAATTACAATTATTATGCAATTGACTTAAACGCAGGTTCAACTTTCCTTGATTCAACTCAGTTATATATGAATCCTGTTAATTGCTGCGTTTATATTCCTGAAAGAATAAACAATCAATGCGAACTTGTATTAGTGCTGCCCGAAGATTATAAAGTTGCAATTGGGCATACTTCTATTCCTTCATCTATGGAGAGAGTGGGGGAGAGGAGCTACATTTTTTCTAATTTCCATCAGCTTGCCGATTCTCCTTTTATAGCAAGTAATACTCTTCAGCAAAATAAAATTAATTGTAATGGTACCGATTTTCACTTCTGGTTTCAAGGTGAGTGTAAACCAAATTGGGAAAAGCTATCAAATGATTTTTCTAAATTCTGCACGTATCAAATAGAGATGATGCGGAAAGTTCCGTTTGATGAATATCACTTTTTGTTTCAAATACTACCTACTAAAATTTATCACGGTGTGGAGCATACAACATCTACTGTTATTGCATTAGGACCAGGTTATAATTTAATGAAAGTCGATATGTATGAAGATTTGCTTGGTGTTTCTTGTCACGAATTGTTTCACGCTTGGAACATTAAAACCATTCGCCCTATTGAAATGCAGCCATATGATTATACCAAAGAAAACTATTCGAAACTTGGGTATGTTTGCGAAGGCATCACTACCTATTATGGCGATTATTTATTATTTCGTTCCGGAGTTTTTAATGAAGAACAATATTTTAATACTTTGAACGAACGCCTTCAAAAGCACGTTGATAATTTCGGGCGATATAATCTTTCCGTTGCTGATTCCTCTTTCGATACTTGGTTAGATGGTTATGTTCCGGGAATACCGAATCGTAAAACGTCTATTTATGATGAAGGGAGTTTGTTGGCTTTTTACACTGATATTTTTATTTTGAAACATTCTGGAAACAAATATTCGTTGGCAGATGTAATGCGTTTTTTATATAATGAGTTTGCGCTAAAAGGCAAAGGATATTCGGATATGGATTATAAAGGTGTAGTAGAACATTTTGCAAACGCTTCTTTCGATACTATTTTTAATAACTATATTAATAAAGCGGTAGATTATTCTCCAATCTTGAAGGATGCAACAGAATATATTGGTTGCAAACTAAATTCTATTTCTTCATCCAAATTTCACGAACATGCCTTAGGTTTGAAGGTTCACGAAGTAAACGGTGCTTGTAAGGTATTAGCTATATATCCCGATTCTGTTGCCGATAAAGCAAGTATTGCAGTAAACGACGATATCATCACCATTAATAATATGCCAGTGAAACCCGATAGTTCGGGTACCAACTTTAGCGAATGGTGTGCTTATTTCGGAAACGAACAACTTTTTTTAAACATTGTAAGTGGTGGAATTACAAAACAAATATCGCTATTTCCGAAACCGAATACCTTTTATAAAACCAATTTTGTAGATAAACAATCCTCTGCTGATGAAAATCAGAAGAGAAACTATGAATGTTGGAGCAATACTATGTTTTAATTCTATTTTCCTGTTACCTTGTTCAATAGCTTAAAACAAAGGGTCTATCGTTTTGTAAATTTAATATAAAGGAGCATTGTTAATAAGTTTTAATGAAATGTTGACTTAGAACATTGTAATTTTAAGTTATTTAGCACCGTAAAACAAAAAACAATTAATTAATCATAAACTAAAAACTAAAAACAAAAAAAATGGAACAAACAAACTCACAACAAGTACCGCAAGGTAAAGGAATGGGAGTAGCAGGATTCGTTATCTCATTAGTAGCATTAGTATTATATGCAGTAGCTGCTTCTGCATTATTGGGCGGGGTATATGGATTAGGAATTTTTTGGCTCATAGTATGCTTATTAGGTACTTTGTTAAGCATAATGGGAATGATGAAACTTGGTAAAACAGGTGGGAAAAGAGGCTTAGCTATTACTGGAATGATTTTAGGACTTGTAGCTACAGTTTTAACTGTGTTAATGGTTATGAAAA
>CAILDT010000084.1 GCA_903833025.1 uncultured Bacteroidota bacterium
ATGCAGGAAAATATAAATGAAAATAAAAAAAAAATTGTCTTTGTTCCCAGTGGCCGACTAGGAAATGCTTTATTCCGGTATATGGCGTGTGCAATAGTCAATATTAAAAACCCTACTCTAACTTATTGTTTGCAAGAAGATTTCATTGAAGAAGAGAAAGATAAATTCACCTTTTTCCAAGGCTTAGATCATGAAGGCGACGATATTCGCAAAACGAATACTACTTTGGAAGATAATATAATAGGATATAATACACTCGGCTATTATAAACATAATATCAATATTGAGAAGTTAACTAGTAATCTGTATATTAACAAAGAAAATGGACATGGTATTTTTGTCAAGAAAACCATCACATTAAATGATGAGAATTTTTTAAAGCATATTGAGAATAATTTGAAATACTTTAATATCCAAATGGACGGGTTTTTTCAGTTCGGTCATCTTTATTTACATTATAAACCCCAAATTTTAAACTATATGGAAGAGCATAAATTCGAGCATATTATCCAAACAGATTTACGGGAGAAAATTTTAATGCGCGAATTAATAGATGATATGCATTTGCCGCCTGAAAAACAATATGATATTGCTATTCATATACGCTTAGGCGATTTTAAAGGACGACCCGATTATATTGAAGAAGAATATTATTTGGCTTTATTCAAAACCATCGATTTTTCTGGATATAGTAAAAAGATCTGTCTCTTATTTGATCCGACAATTAAAACCGGTGATTGTCAATTCATTGAAAACTGCTTAGCATGGTTTAAGCAGAGAGATTTGCCTATTACGATAGAATCCAATAGTTTATTGATTGATTTCAATATTATGAAACAGGCGAAAATATTAGTGTGTTCAATGAGTACACTCGCTTGGACAGCGGCTTATCTCTCTAAACATATTCAACAATGCTATATGCCCGATTATAATTTCTATCAAGTAGTCGACCGAGCAGCCTTTTATTTTAAGCGGCCAATAGAAAACACCATTATGTATCCAGTCAAAACAACTAAAAAGCATCTCTCTGGTATAAAGACGATAATCTTAACACTGCCGCAATATTCTTCGCGGCTAGAAAAATTAAACCAGATGCGTTGCGCGTTATCTTCTATTGGTCTGGAAACAACAATTTATAATGGTGTAAATGGAAAGGATATCATATTTCAGGATACAACGGTCGATCAGTTGAAGCTAATTCATTATAAGGACACAACCTATACCTATGACGCTTGTGTTAGGCTTAATAAAACCGCAATGGCTAAAGGTGAATTTGGTTGTGCTTGGAGTCATTTAAATCTTTTAAAACAACTTTTGACAGAACCGGTTGATATAAATTATTATTTGATTTTAGAAGACGATGTAGAATTGGCGAAACCCTTGTCAGATCTCTCTGAATTATTAGAGCATATACCAGAAGACACCGATATATGTCATTTGGCAAAAAGTGATTGGTTTCCTTTTATGAAAACCCGAAAGGTGAATGAATATTTTTCTGAATGTGTTAAAGCCTATTTCAATCGAACAACTGCTTACCTGATTTCAAGAAAAGGTGCGGAAAAAGTATTGGCTTATTGTAATAACCATATAGATATACCGATTGACGATATTTATTGTACGATGTACCGAACTACACCGGATTTTCGCTTTTATGTACCCTCGGCGGATTATTTTTTTAAAGAGCAGGAGAATATTAGTTCAACGATTCGTGATATTAATAAGTTATAACGTTAATTGTGACGACGTCTTTTTTTAGTTTTTTTATGTTGTAATTTACCGCCACCAGAAGTACTTTCACTATCAGCATACATGACTTGAAAAACACTCTTTTCCCCATTACTTAATTCACTCATAAAAGGCGCACCGATTGGCTTAAAATTTTTATTATTTTTTTCATTTAAAAAA
>CAILDT010000085.1 GCA_903833025.1 uncultured Bacteroidota bacterium
TATTAAACTTTATGTAAAAAGTTATTGTTATTAATATCGATTCCGAGTAAATAGTATTGGTAACTTTTTTGAGTTCATTTTTTATTTTCAAAATAACTTTTTGTTTTTAATAATTTTTTAGCACCAAAATTTCCATTACTTTTAACCAATTAAAATAAATAGATTATTGTGAAAATTACATTTTTAGGAACCGGCACCTCTCAAGGTGTGCCAATTATTGGTTGCCCTTGCGAAGTTTGCCAATCAACAGATTTGCGCGATAAACGATTGCGTACTTCTATATTGATTGAAGAAAAAGGAAAAGTGTTTGTTATTGATACTGGTCCCGATTTTAGGCAGCAAATGCTGCGTGAAAATGTAAAACAACTCGATGCTGTGCTATTTACGCACGAACATAAAGACCATACCGGAGGGTTTGACGACATAAGAGCATTCAATTTTATTCAGCAAAAGGAAATGGATGTGTATGCCTCGGAAAGAGTACAACAGGCATTGCGAAGAGATTACGCTTATATTTTCAGTGATTTTAAATATCCTGGTATTCCTGAAATAAAGTTTCATTTATTAGAAAACAAACTCACCACTATTGAAGGTGTTGTATTTTTGCCTATAGAAGTAATGCACCACAAGTTGCCGGTATTTGGCTTCAGGATAAATGATTTTACTTATATAACAGATGCTAATTATATTTCGGAAATAGAAAAAGAAAAAATAAAAGGTTCGAAAGTAATAGTGATAAATGCGTTGAGAAGAGAAACGCATCTTTCTCATTATACATTAGAAGAAGCAATGAAATTGATGGAAGAGTTAAACCCCGAACAAGCTTATTTTACACACATCAGTCATCAGTTAGGTTTACATTCGGAAGTAACAAAAGAATTACCTCCCTTTATTTCCTTAGCTTACGATGGATTAAAAATAGAATTGTAGTTGATTGGAAAGGTGAAGTTATTTTAAGGAATCAATATAATATTTACTCTTCTGTTTTTTTCTTGTCCTTGTTTGGTAGCGTTGTTTGCAATGGGTAACTTACTTCCGTAACCATCTATTTTAGTAGGTATTTTACCAACTACAGCATTCTTCTTCAAATAATCACCAACCGTTTTCGCACGTTTTTTTGATAACTCGTAGTTGTAGCTTTCTGTTCCTATGTTATCCGTATGCCCTTCTATAATTATCTGCGATGGCTTTTGAAGTTTTATTTGTTCTATCACTTTATTTAATTCCGCTTTAGCACCTGGCAATAAATTAAAATCATTAAACTGATACAACACCGCATTTTTTAGTGTTATCTGTTTGCCCGAACCTATTGCAGCCACTGCATCTATATCGGCTCCTGGCCAATCTCCTTTGCAATCCGATTTTAAATCTGTTAATCTTACGTAATGAAATACTTCTCCTTGTTTTACCGAATCGCCAATATCTACTGATGCTGTGCCCCCAGCAATTTTACCAACTGTTATCCATTTGCTTCCATCTTTTGATATTTCGAGCTCTGTAGATTCGATATATTTTCCGAGTTCAAACACAAATAAATCTGGTCCGGGAATATTAACCAATGCGTTATCAGTAAATAATAAAGTAAGCGAGCCGCCACAGCCCAGTGAAACAAAATTGCCAGAAAGCCCATTAAAATCAGGTATGCCGATAGCTAAAGTAGAATCGCAAGCAGGTTCTACAGCGTGTGGTTTTCCTCGTTTAAATTCCACTACTTCATCAGCAAAAGATATATCGCCTAAAGGCAAATATATTTTACCTCCGTGTCCGTTATCATACTCCTTTCCTGTGTTTTGAGAGTAGCAAGCAGTAACTAATAATTGGATAAATAAAAAAAGAGATGCAGTTGGTTTAATATATATCAAAATAAAATATTTTAAAAGCGACTACAAAGTGAAGTGTTATAAGCTTTTTTATGTTTAGTAAATATATTTTTCATTTTATGTTTCGCCCTAAAACTAAATTTAGAAAAACTATTCTTTGATTTCTTTGCTTTTGAAAAGCTACTCTTTGCCGACGAACCGGAGAATGATTTATCAGCAGAAGAACTGTTTAGTTGAAACCGAATATGAAAACCATTTCCTAAACTGGGCGTTATAGTTTGATTAGATGATTGGGCATTTTGTTGAATTGCTTGTTGTTGTATTTGCACCTGTTGTGGCGGGTTGTTTGCCAAATTATTACTAAGATACTGCACTTCACTGGCGTTATTATCATTGTTAGCAACCATTTGAACAGGGTTGTTATCAATATTAGTAACCGCCTGATTTATCTGATTACCTTTATTAAAATTGTTGGCAACATTAGTTTGTTGCGCATTGGCAGTATAAATGCCTGCTAAAAGTACAATAGTAAAACTCATTTTTGTTTTTAACAAAATCATTGGCGATAGATTTAAAGTAAAAGTAATTATTTTTCTACAATAATAGAGCCATAATTTTTAATCGGTTTCAATTATTTTTTGGGGATGCCAAATGTTTCCAGCAATATATGTATCGTTTTTTCGGTAAGCATATAATTGGCAGGCGGTTGG
Source organism: uncultured Bacteroidota bacterium (assembly GCA_903833025.1). GTDB lineage: Bacteria > Bacteroidota > Bacteroidia > 2-12-FULL-35-15 > 2-12-FULL-35-15 > 2-12-FULL-35-15. The sequence continues at coordinate 2,531 of CAILDT010000085.1, forward strand.
CTTCGCACTATTGAATACTGTTTCAACTTCGACAAATGTTTTGCAAAACCTCCCGCTGATAGTCCGCCTGCTTTCCTTAATTGCTTACCGGTTGCTCTACCACTATTGTGCAAAAGCAGTAGTTCGCGAGCAACTGTTTCATATATCGTCATTTTAGAAGTGCGTGGCAATTGCCCTTGCAGGGCAGATGCTAAATCATTTATTGAATTATTGTTTACATCTATTGATGTGGGCAAAATATGGGTATCTTCTAATTTCAAGTTTTTTGCAGCGTTTTCTATTTCTTTGGCTATTGTATTTTTTTGCGAAATAGCTTTCTCAAAATCGGTATAGAATGTTAAAAGTGAGTTTTGCCCATTCTGATTTTTTATGTATTGCCCAAGTGCATTATTAAGCTCTTGCTCAAAAACGGTATATATCAAATTTCGCCAATTTGTATCCTCTTTTAAAGTTGGTAATGCCGAAATTAAATATTTTACACCTATTTTATTTTCATTTGTAGTAGTATTTACAAAATTTACACCTATGTTATTTTCCGCTACTATACCTTTTGATTTATTTTCACCTATGTTATTTTCCGCTGCTATACCTTTTGATTTATTTTCACCTATGTTATTTTCCGCTGCTATATCTTTTAATTTATTTTCACCTATGTTATTTTCCGCTGCTATATCTTTTAATTTATTTACACCTATGTTATTTTCCGCTGCTATATCTTTTAATTTATTTACACCTATGTTATTTTCCCGTACATCATTTTGAAACAAATTTAACCCCTCCTTATTTTTTATGTATGCACATTCATTTTTCAAATACATCAAATGCTTTAATAGGATATTAATAATTCTATCTTTATCTATATCCAATATTTCTTCTTCTTTATTTATGTTCATTTTTTATTTGTTTATTTTCTTTTACGGTATTAAACACTTTCGAAATTTCAGCTCACTCCACAAAATACATATCAATTTCCCCTTTGTTTTTTGCCTGTATTTTTCCTCTATGTATGCAATTGTAGTCATTTTTAACAAGCTGATAGGTAGATTCTGAAATGTTTATTTTGCCTTGCGTGCTCGATTGTTCCATTCTTGCAGCAGTGTTCACGGTATCGCCCCATATATCATACGCAAACTTTTTTACGCCTACAATGCCCGCCACCACTGGTCCCGAATTTATGCCGATACGGATATTGAACTTCCCTCCTTCCGCCATTCTTTTATTAATAAAATCTTTTATCTCAATAGCTGCTTGCACTGTTTTTTTAGCGTGGTTTTTATCCTCATTCGGCAAACCGCATACAGCAAGGTATGCATCGCCAATGGTTTTTATTTTCTCCAATCCATTACGTCCCATTATTTCATCAAACGCAGTGAAACAAAGATGTATTTCCGCCACCAATTCTTTCGGAGTAAGGTTTTCGCTTATGGTTGTAAAGCCAACAAAATCGGTAAACAGCACAGATACATTTGCGTATAACTTGGCTTCTGTTGCGCCAGTTTCTTTTAGCTGATGTGCTATTTCGGCAGGCAGAATATTGAGCAATAAGTTCTCCGACTTTTGCTTTTCGGCAACTATCACCTTCGTTGTTTTCTTCTGAATATTTAAATTTCTGAACACAAAAAACACCAACAATATTAATAAAGCAACGCCACCTAATGAAGCATAAAGCAATGTTTTCTGTCTTTTTATTTCCTGTTCTGCTACGGCATCTTTTCCTTTTTGTTCTATGTCTTTTTTCTGAAGCAAAAAGTTACTTTTTAAGTCGTTTATATTTTTTGAATTCTGCTCATTAAAGATACTGTCGGTTAAACTTTTAAATTTCGATTCGTACTCATACGCATTTTTATAATCTTTCAATCCTTCGTAAGCCGAAGCAATGTTTCGATACCCTGTTCTTAAATTATCCAAATCATTTATTTCTGTTGCTATTTCAATTCCTTTGAGCGAGTAAGCTATAGCATCTTTATAATTCAACAGTTTAATATATAGGTCGCCCATATTTACATAACAAACTCCTATGCCGGCTTTATCACCTATTTGCTTTTTTATTTGTAATGCTTTTATATAATAATCTAATGCGTTTTTATAATTAGAAAGATAATCATAAATAATAGCAATATTTATGTAACAGGAACTTAACCCCGTCGAATCATTAATTCGCTCATAAATACTTATTGCTTTATTTTCGTATTCCAATGCTTCGGTATAATTTTTTTTATCAATATAAACCAACCCAATGTTATTATTGTTTTTAGCAAGCCCATTTTCATCTCTCAACTCTTCGGATATATGCAACGATTTAAAATGGTATTTTAATGATTCGTCGTAATTCTTCTGGAGGTAATATATATTACCCAAATTGCCACTACATAAACTTATTAAATATTTATCTCCTATTTGCTCAAACATTTCCATTGCCTTCAGCAGATAATTTAACGATTTGGTATAGTCTGCTATTTTATAATAGATAAGCCCGATATTATAATTGCATTTCCCAATCCCTGTTTTATCATTCAATTGCTGATAAAAATCTATAGCATTCAAAAAACTTTCTATAGCCATATCATTATTACCACTTTGCATATAACACTTGCCCAGCTTTTTATTACTTTCTGCAATGCCTGTTGTATATTTTACAAGATTAGCAAGCACCAAAGCTTTGTTGGCATACATTAATGCAGTATCGCTATTGGAGGATGCTTCGATAAGCTTTAATAAAGCAGAAACTTTTTCAACCTCTGTAGCACCACTTTTTAAAATAGTAAGAAGAGAATCGTTGGTTTTGTTTTTTGAAAAACAATAACTGGTAATAGAAAAGAAAAAGAAAAGTAAAAGCTTTTTGTTTAATTGCATAATTAAATTAATAATGAGGAAACAAAGTTATAAAAAACTAAATAGCCATTTTTTTATCTACCTTTGCCAAATAGATGAGTATAAAAACTAAAAAGTAGAAATGATTGTTTGCATATCGGCATTGCAACCGCCAGCAAAGTTGACCTTCTTGTAAGTTGGAATTTTAAGCACATCGTAAACATTTATCGAATCAGAGGATACAATTCAGTAAATATTAAACTTGGTTTTCCGCCATTAGAAATTCGTTCACCAAAAGATATTGTAGAATAAAATTAAAAATAGTAAGGTTATGAGCAAAACAAAAACTAAAAAAACAACAAAAACATTTGATGCAGTAAAAAGTATGCGTGAAATCAAAGACAAAATTTCATTGGAAATTGCCGATATGGACTTTGACCA
>CAILDT010000086.1 GCA_903833025.1 uncultured Bacteroidota bacterium
AACAGGAGCAACAATGGATGTGTATAATACCGATGGCACCGTTTTAAAAACAATGATACGTTCCAACCCGGGATTGATGTTGCTGAAAGCCGGAACAGTAAAAGATATGTGGCATTATCATAGATTTCCTTCGTACAATGATGTAAAACAGAAATACTTTAAAAAGTAATTAGTGATAAAATTTATAATCAAACGCCTGTTTTATGGTTTCCTCGTGTTGATTGGTGTAATCACAGTTGTTTTTTTATTATTTAATGTTCTCCCTGGCGACCCCGCCAGAATGATGCTCGGACAGCGTGCCGACAAAGCATCCGTTGATATTATCAACAAAGATTTAGGCAGAGATAAACCGCTTACCACTCAGTTTTTAATGTATCTCAATGATTTGTCGCCAATATCAATTCATAATGCGAATGATAAAACAAGCAGTATTTATCTGGACGAAAAAAAGTATTCGTATCAAAAGTTATTTCCTGTTTCATCTTCAGATGTATTAGTAATTAAGTTTCCTTATTTGCGAAGGTCGTATATCACGAAACGAAAAGTATCAGATATTATAGAAAAAACTTTACCATCTACTGCATTGCTTGCTTTTTCGGCTATTGCGTTTGGTGCTTTCTTTGGAATAGTACTTGGAATTATATCGGCGATAAAGAAAAATAGTTGGATAGATAAGGCGTCTTTGGTGTTTGCAATATTCGGTATGTCGTTGCCAAGTTACTTTGTGGGATTAATAATTGCGTGGGTGTTCGGTTATTTATTATTCAAATACACAGGGCTCAATAATGAAGGTTCGCTTTATTACTTCGATGATTTTGGTGAACGACATCTTGTATTAAAAAATTTAATACTTCCAGCAATTACGCTTGGCTTGCGTCCGTTAGCATTGATAATACAGCTAATGCGTAGTTCGTTGCTCGATGTTCTTTCGCAGGATTATATAAGAACAGCAACTGCAAAAGGATTGAGTTATTATAAAGTGGTTACCAAACACGCATTGAAGAATGCAATGAATCCTGTTGTTACTGCCGTATCGGGTTGGTTTGCGGGCTTGATGGCAGGAGCAGTGTTTGTAGAAATTATTTTTAACTGGCGAGGAATTGGGTTTGAAGTGGTGGATGCACTTAACAATAATGATTTGCCAGTGGTGATGGGTGCAACATTAATATTCGCAGTAATTTTTGTAGTAATAAATATTTTGGTGGATATTACTTATGGGTTGTTGGACCCACGGGTGAGGGTGGCTTAAGAAATTATGAATTATAAATTAAATAAAGTTTAATCAGATGAGAAAAAAGATAGTTGCAGGAAATTGGAAAATGAATAAAACTCTTTCGGAGGGTTTAAAGTTGGTAGATGAAATTGTGAGTTCATCGGAAAACAATTCGGTGTTAAAAATTATTGCTCCGCCATTTATTCATTTAGCAAGCATTGCGGATAAATTGAAAGGCAAAGAAGATTTTGAAGTGGCGGCACAAAATTGTCATCAAGTGGAGAGTGGTGCTTTTACGGGTGAAGTATCGGCAGAGATGATCGCTTCAACAGGTGCGAAGTACATTATTATTGGGCATTCGGAGCGAAGGATTTATTTTGGAGAAAATAATTCTTTACTTGCGCAAAAGGTGTTAATGGCTTTGGCTAATAATGTTATCCCAATATTTTGTTTGGGTGAAAATGCTGCTGATAGAGCCGCAAATATTCATTTGGATGTAGTAAAACAGCAGATGAAAGAGAGCTTATTTAATTTATTGCCTGCTGATTTTAGTAAAGTGATTGTTGCTTATGAACCTGTTTGGGCTATCGGAACGGGCGTTACGGCTACTACTCATCAAGCACAGGGAATGCATAATTTTATCAGGTCAGAAATAAATAAAAAGTATGGGAAGATGGTTTCGGAGGAAAGTATTTTGCTTTATGGGGGAAGTGTGAATGCTGAAAATGCGAAAGAACTGTTTGCTTGTTTGGATGTAGATGGTGGGTTGATTGGCGGGGCATCTTTGAAGGCAGGGGAGTTTGGGGCGATTGTTAATTCGTTTTAAAGAAAAAAATAAGTGGGGAATTATATAGAACTAAGTTTTATTGTAGAGCCGAAAGAACAAGGGTGTGAGGTACTCATTGCTGAATTGGCAGAAGTTGGTTTTGAAAGTTTTGTAGAAAATGAAACTGGATTTTGTGGTTATATTAAAGAGGAGGAGTTTGAAGAAACTAAATTAAATGAAGTTGTTTCTTCTTTAAAGAATGTTTTTAAAATAGATTATTCCAAAAAAATTATTGTGCAAGAGAATTGGAATAAGGTGTGGGAAAGTAATTTTGAGCCGATTGAGATTGATGGTAAATGTTTGGTTCGTGCGCCTTTTCATCCGCAGAAAAAAGGGTTTTTGTATGATGTGATTATTGAACCGAAGATGAGTTTTGGCACTGGGCATCATAATACAACTCAATTGATGATTGAAAAATTAATGGAATTGGATGTGAAGGGTAAAAGGGTTTTGGATATGGGTTGTGGTACAGGGGTGCTTGCAATTGTGGCAGGAATGATGGGTGCGAAACCTATAATGGCAGTTGATATTGATGATTGGAGTGTGGAGAATACGATTGAAAATTTGGGAAGAAATAATTGTGAAAATGTGATTGTTGAAAAAGGGCATGCAAATGTTTTGGCGGGAAAAGAATTTCATACTATTTTAGCCAATATTAATAAGAACGTTTTATTGAAAGATATGGAAACGTATTTTAATTGCTTGAAAAAGGAAGGAAATTTGGTGATGAGTGGTTTTTTTGAAACGGATGTGGAGGAGATTTCTGAAAAAGCGATTTGGTTGGGATTGAAATTGGAAGAAAAAAAAGTGAGTAATGAGTGGGCGGTTTTGTGGTTTATTAAAAATTTGTAAAATTGAACTTGTCAAAAAAATTAATAATATGAAAAAAAAATCCTTACTCTTTTTAATTTTCGCGCTCCTAGTATTTGTTCCAAAAATAAATGCGCAGGTGAATCCGATTAAGCAGTTTACTGCTGACCCTACTAAATTTTTGGAGGAAGTGCGGACGATGTTTCAGGTTTCGGGGATGGATAAGAAGGATTTGAATGATTTTATGGAGAAGTTTACGGCGGTTTGGAATTCGCCGAAGTATGACGAGAATTTGAAACAATCGACTTATAGTTCGTGTAATTTTATGGTGAAAAAGAAGATGAAGATTTTGCCGGAGTATAAAAGTTATTTAAATTCGATTATGAATTTTGTGAATTCGAATCAATCGGAGTTAAATTTTATTATGTGGCAGGAGTGTATCAATAAGATTTTGAATGCGAAGAGTCAACGTTTTTTTTCGGAGTATTTGCAGATGAGTGAAAATTTGTTTGCGACTAATACTTTTTTTAAGTCAACTGTGATTTCGTATTCGTCGGATAACAATAAGTATATTTTTGAGTTTGATAGTGTACCGAAGGTAATTTTTAAGAGTTTGAATTTGAAGTGTGTGAATAATCAGGGGGATAGTGGTGTGGTATATGATACGAGGGGTGTTTATTATCCCTATAAGGGGATTTTTGTGGGAAAAGGAGGAACAGTTTTTTGGACGAGGGTGGATTTTCCTACTGAAAAGGTGTGGGCAGAGTTGAAGAATTATACGGTGAGTTTGAAGACGAGTGGGTTTGATGCAGATTCAGTTTTGTTTTATAATAAAAATTATTTTGAGAAGCCGTTGCTCGGAAAGTTGGAGGAGAAGGTGGTTTCGGAGAGGGGGAGTAATATTTCGTATCCGAGGTTTGAATCGTATAGTAAGCGGATGCAAATTATAAATATTGCAAAGGGGGTGGATTATGATGGGGGATTTAGTCAGCGAGGGGCTAAGTTTATTGGGTCAGGAAGTAAAGATGAAGATGCGCGATTGATATTTTATAGAGATGGGAAAAAGTTTTTGGTTGTGGGTGCAAAAATGATTGGGATAACGGATGAAAAATTATTTGCAGAGCAGGCGAATATTAAATTTTATTTTGATAAGGATTCTATTACACATCCAAGTTTGAGTTTTAAGTTTATAACAAAGACGAGGTTATTGTCGCTGAACAGGACGAATGCGGGAATTTCGAAATCGCCATTTATAAATACGTTTCATAATGTGGATATGTTTTTTGAGGAGTTGACGTGGGTGATTGATGACCCGAAAATAGATTTAAAAATGTTGGTCGGGAATACGCAAGAGGATGGGCAGTTTGAATCACGGTCGTATTTTAGGGCGGATAGGTATGATGCTTTGCAGGGAGTTGACCCGATAAATCCATTGATACAGATGCGAGATTATATAAAGAAAAATGGAGATAAGCGAGATTTTACGGGAGAGGAGTATTCGAAATTTGTAAAAATAGCGGCTTATGATGTTCGTCCGAATTTGGTGCGCTTGTCTACTTTTGGTTTTATAACTTATGATGCAGAAGGAGATAAGGTGCACGCTACAGATAAGTTATTCGATTATATTGCTTACAGGGCGGGGAAAAAGGATTATGATGTTATTCAGTTTCCGAGTGTGGTTAGGGGAGGAAATAATGCGTCGATAAATTTATTGAACTACGATATGGCGATTTATGGGGTTAGGTCGGTAGGGATGAGTGATTCGCAAAATGTGGTAATTTATCCTGCGGAGCAGAAAATAATATTGAAGAAAAACAGAGATTTTACTTTTGCGGGAGTTGTACACGCGGGGCGATTCGACTTTTTCGGAAAAGAATTTTCGTTTGATTACGATAAGTTTTTAATTACTTTAAAAAATGTGGATTCACTTAGGATGTTAGTAAAATCGAGAGAGAAGGATGCTTATGGGGAATATCCGCTGGTGAAATTAAAAACGGTAATAGAAAGTATAAATGGAGATTTGCAGATAGATAATCCGCTGAATAAATCGGGGCGAAAGGAGTACCCGCAGTATCCGATATTTAATAGTTATAAAGATTCGTATGCATATTATAACAAGAAACAGATTTTGAATGGAAAGTATCCGAAGGATAAATTTTATTTTCACTTAGAGCCATTTCAGATTGATAGTTTGGATAATTTTTCGAATGAAGGTTTATACTTTAAAGGAGCCCTAGTCTCTGCAGGTATTTTTCCGACTATAACAAACCCATTGACGTTACAACCCGATT
>CAILDT010000087.1 GCA_903833025.1 uncultured Bacteroidota bacterium
AAATATTTATATCACACTTTGATATAAATATTTATATAAATATATAATGGCAAAGCGCAAGTGTCCACCAGGCGTGTTTTGTATGGAAAATGTCACGATTATGTTCATTTGTGGTATTTTACTAGTGATTGGACTAATTTTCTATATGCGCAGCGATTCACATATGCGTAATGGTAATGCTAATGACAAAAGGCATGGCAAAATGCATAGCGTGATTATTAACAATGGGTTTCCTCCAGTCACCTTACAAAGACCGAAAGGTCGTGGCGACGATGTTTTTTTCGATATATATCAACCACCTTTGAGAGATGATCGCTTTATGACGGGCGGCGCATTAGATATTAGAGGCACAGTGCCCATTTTTAATAGAGCTGTTTCACAAGTGCCCATCAACGTCTCGACGCAAGGCACCGACGATTCCGAGTTTCGGCAAGTCGGTATTCTCACGAGAAAAAATAGTAAAGAGGAAATGATCTTACCTTTAATGGGGCGTCCGCTGTTCTCGCGGAGAGATAAATGGAACTTTTATACTTTAAATGATAAAAATAATATGATTAAATTGCCAGTGCGAGTGAGAGGGCAGAGTGGTACAAGTGAATACGGTTGTGATAACGTTACTAGCGGCGACACAGTTCACGTCGAAGGCTATAACGACGCCTTTAAGGTGACTTCATATGATAATAATGTGATGAGGTACCTGCCCAACAACCTTTGAGAAAGGTTGCGCCAAACACTTTTGGGAAAAGTGTGACAAAACCTCGGAAGAGAGATTGTGTAAAACCCCAGCATAAACTCGGCTATAAATTTTGACCCAAGGTTTTGCCACACTTTTTCCAAAAGTGTTTTTGCCACAATCTCTCTTCCGAGGTTTTGCCACAATCTCTCCTCCAAGGTTTTGCCACAATCTCTCTTCCGAGGTTTTGCCACAATCTCTCCTCCAAGGTTTTGCCACAATCTCTCTTCCAAGGTTTTGCCACACTTTTTTTAAAAGTGTTTTTTTAAAAGTGTTTGTATATTATATAAACTTATGTCTGATACTGATCATATTAATTTTTATTGGATCAGGCACGCCGAGTCAATAGCAAATTTATATAATAATAAACCGACCGATAATTATGATAAAAATGATCCTGCAGCAAAATTATTAAAAGTTGAAGTACAACGTTTTCTTAATAATGATTATAATAATGTGCAGGCTATGTTAAGTAATGATCTAAAAGGTGGCAGGAACAAACATATTGAAAAAAATAAAAAACAACGTGGCGGAGAAAAAAAGATTATAGCGGGCGCTTATCCTTTAGTTGATAAAGTATATAAGACTATTAAAGAATTATCTTTAGACTTAAAAAAGAATGATAATATTAGCGTTGATAACAAAAATACATTAAAAGCAAATTGTACATCAAAACGTATTGATGATCTTACAAATTTTGAAAGTGATAAACAAGATAACCTTAATAAAATATATGATTTTAATGGTGATCCAAATAACGGTAAATGTATTGGAATAGCCCAAGAATTGGTTGTATCAAACAAAATTTCAAAAAAAGCTGCTAGCGGTAATATAGAAAACTATAAGCATTTGAATCCTGAAAATAAAAAGGAAATCGCGCAAATGTACGCGCAATGGTTACAAAATTTCATTCCTACAAATTTCTTGTTTCAACCGACTTTATCGCATATGGGTGTAACACAGGCTAGTATATTAGGTGAACAATTTGCTAATAAAGAAGGAAAATTAGCGTCGGTTAATCCGGATATTATCATTTGTTCCGCTATGGTGCGAACAATGATGACAGCTTATTTAACTATATTATTTGCGAATTATAATAGAAAAAAAAAATGATTTAAAAGAATTATTACCAACGACGATCTATATTGTACCTTATATCAATGAAAAGCAACATGATGCGCAATTTGTTTTCCCTGATAAGTTAGAAAATTTATATGATTTTGCCGATGTTGCAATTCATCCAGATAAAATTGAACAAGTCGCACAAACAATTAAAGAGTGGTTTGAAAATGTGTATAAACCTTTTTTTCAAAAAATTTATGGTGATACACCGCCAGAATATGCTGAAGCCTCTGATAATGAATCTGTTGAAAATGTACAAATAGGCGGTGCTGCATCTAAGATTTATCCGAAAATACCTATTCCTCCTATAAGAAAATTTGGTATTACATTTGATACGTCCATGTATACAAAAGAAGCCGGTTTTGAGAGAAAAACAAAAGAAATCGTACGGCAAGCTGATGTTGAAAAATTTAAAACCTTTGTATATAAGGAAATAAATGATGATAATGAAAAATCACCCTTACATAAAACTAAAGTTGATAATATTTTAGTCAGTTGTCACGGTTTTATCATAGATGAAATACATAAAGCAACTGGTATTAATTATATAAAAGATTCAATTAAAGTTTTTAATTTGACAGATGTATTCAACACTTGGGGGTGTAATACATCAGTATTTAAACATGAATATTATTTTGAAAAAAACGCAAATGATGCATTTAAAGAGGTCTGTTTGAAAGAAGAAGAGGTTAATAAACATAATAATGACCTATTAACAAGAGTAAAAGAAATGGATA
>CAILDT010000088.1 GCA_903833025.1 uncultured Bacteroidota bacterium
AACAAAAGAGATATTATCACTTATATTAAAGTGAATACATTGTTTGTAATAACTACACTATTGCTTGCATCTGTAGTGTTAGTTGCATTCTATCAAACGGCTCCTTACATTGCTCGTTTAAGCGGACTAAGTTATAGATATGTATCGGAGTGTCCGCTGTCTCCTCAATCATTACTCTCATTTCTTTTACCTTTTTCTACAGTCAACAGCAGCGAGTTTTTTAATACCGACCCATCAATGTGCAATATTTATTTCGGAATAATTATGTTGGTTTTTGTAGTTCTCGCGTTGATAAATAAAAAAACTGCTTTCGAAAAAGTATTGTTAGGGTTTGCCATTGTGTGTCTAATTATGTCATTTGGTGCTTATACTCCCGTACATAAAATACTTTCCACTTCCCTTCCCTTTCTTAATCTGTTTCGTTTTCCAAGCTATTATAGTTTGTTCTCCGTTATTATTTTTTTATTATTAGGAGGAAAACAATTGGCTTCGTTTATTGATACGACAGAAATAAATATGAAAAAAGTTTTTCGAATTACGTTGGTTATTTTTTCAACGGTACTTTTATTAGTAGGTATCGCTTTTATAAAAAATCATAACCTTTCTTTTTTCTTTACTGATAGTTATAAAACTATTTTCGATTTTATCAAAGCTTCTTCATTGAAACAAAACATAATATTGCAAGGAAGTATTCAGTTAACGCTTTTGGGAATCATTATTATCACATTAATTACATCACTAAAAAAACATTGGCTGAAAATAATATCCGTTCTTATTATAGTGGATTTATTTATGGCTGTTCAATTAAACATAGCTTATATAGGGTTTTCAGCAACATCCCCAAAAGAACTTCACGACTATATAACTTCATTACCACAGGATTTTCCAATTCCTTTAACTAATAATGTTATTGATAACACAGAAGAGATTGGTCAGAAACACGGACTGTACAGAAACACAAGTATTTTTCATAAACGTATTTCATTTGATGGTTTTAATTCATATACTTTTAAAAATTATTATACACTGGAAGATTCGTTTCCTCAACTTAAAAAAGCCCTATTGACAAATCCTTTGGTTTATTTTTCTGACAATATTTATCCCGTTTCTGAAATAAATAAATTAGATTCAACAAGATTGACTCACAAAACAATTGTAGTTTCAGAAAAGAATTATGAAACAATTTCGAACCAATTGGGTACTGGAAACAAGGATTCTTTGATTGAATCAATTACCATAACATCTTTTAATCCTAATTCAATTACCATAAAAGCTTCTGCATCAAAGCCACAGTTACTGACACTTTTACAAAGCAATTATACTGGTTGGGAAGCTTTGATAGACAAAAGCCAAACTCCAATCATTTTATCTAATTATTTAACGATGTCAGTTCTATTTCCAAAAGGAGAACATATAGTTACTTTTCAATATAAGAATCCGCTGATAATAAAAGCGGGAATTATTTCATACACTTCTTTTCTTATTATATTAATTATTCTTTCTTTTGTATGGATTAGAAAGTATAAAAATTATTGGGTACCGTCAATAATTTGGTTTATCCTTCTTAGTACAATGTTGTATTATTTTATATAATTGATAAAACATTGAAATAATAAAAATGTGTAATTTAACCACGGCAAATTAAAAGAATAAAATTAAATAATGAACAAAACACCAAAAATAGCAGTAATAGGAGGAGGGAGCTGGGCAACAGCAATTGTAAAAATGCTTTGTAATAACGTATCGCAAATTCATTGGTGGATTAGGCACACCGAAACAATTGAGCATATCAAAAAGTTTAATCACAATCCAAATTACCTTACATCTGTTCAATTTGATTCAAATAAACTATTATTAAATGTTGATTTAAAAGATGTGGTTTCTAAGGCAGACATATTGATAATGGCAATACCATCAGCATTTTTATCGGATGCGCTGTCTGCTTTAACAGCAGACGATTTTAAAAATAAACAAGTTTATTCTGCAATTAAAGGAATTATTCCGGAACATAATTTAATTGTAGGTGAGTTTTTTAATACAGAATATAAAATACCAATGGAAAATATTGGCGTAATTACAGGTCCTTGTCACGCTGAAGAAGTTGCAATGGAAAAACTTTCATACTTAACGGTTGCATCTATAAATACTGAAAATGCTGGCTATATAGCATCGCAATTAAATTGCAGGTATATTAAAACAACAGTTTCGGATGATATATATGGAACGGAATATTCATCTGTTTTGAAAAATGTATTTGCAATGGCAAGCGGTATCTGTCACGGCTTGGGTTACGGTGATAATTTTCAAGCAGTATTAATTTCAAATGCAATACAGGAAATAAAAAGATTTGTAGATGCTGTTCATCCAATCAACAGAGATATAAACAGCTCCGCATACCTTGGAGATTTAATGGTTACAGCATATTCACAATTCAGTAGAAATAGAATGTTTGGTGCAATGATTGGAAAAGGGTATTCAGTAAAGTATGCACAAATGGAAATGAATATGATTGCTGAAGGTTATTACGGTGCTAAATGTATTTATGAAATAAATAAAAAGTACAATGTAGATATGCCTATTACAAGTGCTGTTTATAAAATAGTTTATGAGAATGGGAATCCAGCGGCAGAAATGAAATTGTTGGAAGATAAATTATCGTAAAGCCAACTTACTTATAAAATTCAAAAACCAACTTTCCTTTTGCTTTCCCAATAATTTCAACTAACTCGACTTCTGTTGCTTCTTTTATTTTCTTCACTGATTTGAAGTGAGACAATAATTTATTTGCTGTAGCATCACTTATTCCTTTTATTTCAGTGAGTTCTGTTTTCAACGTTCCTTTATCTCTTTTGCTTCGGTGATGTGTAATACCAAAACGATGCGCTTCGTCCCTTATCTGCTGAATTATCTTTAGCGTTTCACTTCTTTTATCTAAATACATAGGAATAGAATCGTCAGGGAAATAAATCTCTTCCAGCTTTTTTGCAATGCCAATAATTGCCACCTTCCCTCGCAAGCCTAATTTATCAAGACTTTCCAACGCAGAACTCAACTGACCTTTGCCACCATCAATTACAATTAGTTGCGGCATAGATTGTTTTTCTTCCAGCACACGTTTGTATCTTCTATAAATAATTTCTTCCATTGATGCAAAATCATCAGGACCTTCCACCGTTTTAATATTGAAATGGCGGTAATCTTTTTTACTTGGTTTGGCATCTTTAAAAACTGTCATAGCAGCAACAGGATAAGCACCTTGAAAATTAGAGTTGTCAAAACATTCAATATGTCTTGGTTCTTCTTTCAAATGTAAATCTTTTTTCATTTGCTCAAGTATCCGTTTTGTATGGCGTTCGGGGTCAACCAAACTTTCCTGTTTTACTTTTTCTCTTCTATAATATTCTACATTGCGAAGAGACAGTTCAAGTAATTGTTTTTTATCTCCTCTCTGCGGAACAATAAATTCAACATTCGGAAACTCCGTTTCTATTTTAAAAGGGACAATAATTTCCTTTGAACTACTACTGAACCTTTCTCGTAACTCTGCAATGGAAAGAGTAAGCAGCTCTTCATCACTTTCATCCAATTTTTTTTTTAACTCAATGGTATGTCCTTGAATGATGGAACCATTCACCACTTTCAGAAAATTTACATATCCATTTTTTTCATCCGTTAAAATAGAAAACACATCTACATTAGTAATAGTAGGACTTACCACCGTTGACTTACTTTGAAACGTATCCAGCAAATCTATCTTCTCTTTTATTATTTGAGCTTTTTCAAACTCCATATTTTCTATGGTAAGTTGTAGCATTTCTTTTAAATGTCTCGCAACAGTATTAATATTTCCTTTTGTTATCTCCTTTATATTCGCTATTGTTTCGTTGTATTCACTCTCTGTTTCCTTGCCAACACAAGGTGCTTTACAATTTCCGATATGATATTCCAAACATACTTTAAACTTATTTGCTTTGATATTTGATTCAGATAAAACAAAATTACAATTACGTAATTTGAATAGCTTCCTTATCAAATCCAAAACAGTATGCATTAACTTGCCCGAAGCATACGGTCCGAAATAGGAGGAACCATCCTTAATAATATTTCTTGTGGAGAACACACGCGGAAATCGTTCATTCTTAATACAAATCCACGGATATGTTTTATCATCCTTTAATAAAACATTATATCTTGGTTGATACTTTTTAATGAGATTGTTTTCTAAAAGCAAAGCATCCAACTCTGTATCAACAATAATATATTTTATGTCGGCAATCTTTTTTACCAGTATTTGTGTTTTGCCATTTTCGTATTGGTCTTTATTAAAATAGGAGGAAACTCTTTTCTTTAAATTCTTTGCTTTACCTACATAAATAATTTTCCCTTCCGCATCAAAGTATTGATAAACACCTGGATTATCGGGCAATGCACGAATAATATTATTTATATGTTCTGATTTTTCCATTAGAATAACAACAAAGATAAAACAAAAACGTCCCGCATTTTCTGCGAGACGTTTTATTGAATTACAAATAAAAAGAAATTATTTAGCAATCGTAATCTTACGTGTAACGGTTGATTTATCATTTTTAATAGTGATAAAGTAACAGCCATTCGCTTGGTTAGATAAATCTATTGATTGTTTATTGGCTGAATTAGTTTCTTTAGTAAGAACAACATTTCCGATAATATCAGAAATGGTAACTACCGTTTTGCTAGTTACATTTCCTAAATCCAAATTAAAAACTCCATTGGAAGATGGATTAGGGAAAACAGAAATTTCCTTTGTTTTGTTTTCTGAAACACCAACTCCTGCTGAAACGCTACCAATTATTGCAACATTATCAATTCCGAAAGAACCAGAAGATGCTTCTGCATTCCAAGAATAAAAACGGAACGTAACAGGTGATGTTAATGCACTGAAACTTCCGCCAGACAAAAGAATTAAATTCCCATTAGCGTTGTTCAGTATATTTGAAGTAGTATCGTGAATAAAGAAAAATTCATTTTGCCCTTGTATACTAACATTGGGATGTAGTAACATAAAACCATTTGTAATGTTAGAAGTAAATCCGTCAACACTTGAACGCACTGAATAAGAACGAGGACCGGTGGAAGAACGTCTTGCATTAAATCTAATTGTATCAAGAGTTACAGCATAACCAACAACAGGAGAAACGGTAACCTCAAAATATTCTGTAGCACTTAATACACCTGTCATACCTGAATATAATGAGTCGGCGACACCCCCCACTGAACCTGTTGGCCAGTTTACGAATGAAAAACGAGCAGCAGCATTCGGATTAGCAGGTGTTCCTACCGCAGTAAAACTACCAAACGTAACGCCAGTGGCAGTTGGAACAAAACTTGGGTCTGTTGTGCCTGTGGTGGTTTTAACACTATCAAAAGTGTAGAGTCCTAAAAACGGTTGAGCTGCTGCACAAACTGAAATAATAAAGAATGAAAGTAATAATGTAATTTTTTTCATAGAGATAAATTTTAATTTAATTATTACAAAAGTAGGTATATAAGTTTACTAAATGGGTTATTTATTATTAAAGTTCGTCATTGTTAGTTGTAACCCAATGGTAGCAAAATTTTGCGCCATTTCACTTGCCAATTGAACTCTTGGTAATAATATTTTCCTTTCTTCTTCATTCCACTTTCCAAGTACATAATCCACTTGCCGCCCTGTAGAAAATTCATTACCGACACCAAATCTCAAACGAGCATATTCAGCAGTATTTAATATTTCCTGAATATTTCTTAACCCATTATGTCCGCCATCGCTTCCTTTGCCTTTCATTCTCAATGTTCCAAAAGGCAATGCAATATCATCGGTTATTACTAATAAATTTTCTTTGTTTATTCTTTCTGCCTGTAACCAATAATTTACTGCTTTACCGCTTAAATTCATATATGTTGATGGCTTTATTAAAATAATAGTTCTGCCTTTTAATTTATATTCCGCCACAGAAGCAAGTCTTCCGGTAGCAAACTTTAAATTATGTTCCTTGACAATTGAATCTAAAATAGCAAATCCAATATTGTGACGAGTATTTTCGTACTCCTCACCAATGTTTCCTAAACCAACTATTAAAAACTTGCTCATTAATAAAACTAATATTTCCTCAAAAATAATAAATCCTGTTTAATATTGTCAATAAAAAAAGTTGGCAGAACAAATTGTTCTGCCAACTTTCAAATAAACTTTAAGATAATAGTTAATCTGCAATTATTTTTTAGCAGGTGCTTTAGCTGCTGCCGCTGGTGCTGCTGCTTTAGCTGCTGCTGGTGCTGCTGCCGGTGCTGCTGCTGCTGCCTTTGGCTCTTCTACTGAAACACGTGTTACTTGAACTGCTACTACTGTTACGTTAGGAGCATTCAAAAAAGTCAATCCATCCACCTTAATATCTTCTACCCTTATCGAATGCCCTATTTCCATTGCATCAATAGCAATAGTTATAGTATCAGGCATTTTTTCTACCAATCCTTTGGCTCTCAATGTTTTTAGTTTCTTTGAAAGTTTTCCTCCATTTCTTACTCCCGGAGAAGTACCTGAAGTACGAACAGGCAATTCCATTACTACTGGCTTTCCTGCTACAATTTCTAAAAAATCAACGTGCATTAAATGGTCTTTTAATGGATGAAACTGTGCTTCCTGAACAATTGCGTGAAATTTATTTCCACCAATTTCTAAATCCACCGTGTGTACATTCGGTGTATAGATTAAGTTTTTAAAATCGGCTGAAAGTACTGAAAAGTGAATTTGTTCTTTTCCGCCATAAAGTACACAAGGTACGCGCTTAGCATTTCTCAATGCGGTTGCATCTGTTTTCCCTACGTTCGCACGTGGCGAACCGCTAATAGATACTGATTTCATTTGTTTTTGTTTTTTGTTTTATTTGTTGATTGATGCACCTTACAATCAACTATTAATTTAATTTATTGGTGCAATGTCTTTATTATGATATTAAAAAGTTTGATGCTATCGATTCGAAGTTATGCACGCTATGCAATACTTTGGCGAACAAATCAGCAACTGTCAACACTTTTATTTTACTACTTTCTTTTGTTAACGGAATAGTATCAGTAACTACCAACTCCGTAATTTTCGATTTTTCAATGTTTTCGTACGCCTTACCCGATAATACTGCGTGAGTGCAAACAGCTCTTACACTTGTTGCTCCCCTGTCAAGCATCATATCAGCTGCTTTTGTAAGTGTTCCGCCTGTATCTACTAAATCGTCAACCAAAATAATATCTCTTCCTTCCACTTCGCCAATTACTGTCATACTATCCACCACATTGGCTTTTGTTCGCTGTTTATAGCAAATAACTATTTCTGATTTTAAATATTTAGCATAAGCATTTGCTCTTTTGGTTCCGCCCATATCGGGTGCTGCCATTGTTAAGTTAGGTAAATTTAAACCTTGTATGTAAGGAATAAAAATAGAAGAAGCATATAAATGGTCAACCGGAAAATCAAAAAAACCTTGTATTTGGTCAGCGTGCAAATCCATAGTAATAATGCGAGTTGCGCCTGCGGCAGATAATAAATTAGCTACCATTTTTGCTCCGATGGCTACACGGGGTTGGTCTTTTCTATCTTGACGGGCAAAGCCAAAATAAGGCAACACAGCTATAATCTGATGTGCAGATGCACGCTTTGCAGCATCAATCATCAGCAACAATTCAAATAAATTATCGGTTGGAGGTATGGTAGATTGAATGATAAACACATCACTTCCTCTCACTGTTTCTTCATACGAGGTTTGAAACTCTCCATCACTAAACCGAAGTAATGATACTTTACCTAATTCTTGACCATAACCTTTAGCAATTTTTTCTGCTAAATGGCGGGATGTAGAGCCAGAGAATATTTTAACGTTATAGTCCATTTTTTTTAAAGGGATGCAAATGTAATTAAAAATGGCATATAGCGAAAGATTTTTTTGCCAATCCAAATGATTTGAATAGTTTTGCACCCCCAATTCAATTGTTGATTGATAAATCAACAAATTAATTTAGATGCCCAGTTGGCGGAATTGGTAGACGCGCTGGTCTCAAACACCAGTGAGAAATCGTGCCGGTTCGACTCCGGCACTGGGTACTCAAAACAAAGCCACTTGTAAATTTAAGTTTACAGGTGGTTTATTTTTTTATACCTCATTAAACTTTGTTCAAATAAAAACATCTTAGATAAGTTAATTTTATCGAAAATAAAATTACACGATTCGAATAAAGTAAGT
>CAILDT010000089.1 GCA_903833025.1 uncultured Bacteroidota bacterium
CTAATACTTGTAAGGAATCCTTTTTCTTGTGCACCAGCAGCAGCACGGGCTCTAATATCTTGTAGTGCAGCAGAAACGCTTTGTGATCTAAATTTTGCATCATCTTGCGCACTGCTTTTTGCTCTTTTATCTACTTCTTCCTGAGCTTTAGCAGCAGCAGTACGAGTTTTTTGTGCATTTTCTTCTGCCGTTTGACCTTGACGGATTATACCCGCTACGTTTGCATAACTAGCGGATAGTTCAGCATTTGACTTTAAATTTTTTGCAGCCTGAGCATCTAAATAAGCCAAATCTTTAGGTTCGATATCATAAATACCTTTATCTAAGATAGTTTTTACTTTTTTCTTTTCTGTACCAAACTTACTTTTAGACAAAGTTTCTAATTGTGCAGTTGCATCATCTCTAGCATTTACAAATATATCGGCTTCGACTTCAGCTTTTCTGGCAATTTTGGTTTTTTCATCTGAAGTTAATCTAGCAGACAAAGTACTTCTACCAGCTACTGCTAGTAATGATGAGTCCGCTGCTTTTCTAAGCTCTTCACGATATTGACCAATTGCAGGTATTGCTTGTTTTAAAATAATTGAACCAATACCTAACAATACGCCAGTTAAAGCTAATGGTGATTTAGATAATAAATCAACAATTGGGCCTAAGCCTTTATTAATTAACTCTAATGCTTTAAATGATAGATTAGACATTGATGCAGCTAATTTATCGTATGGATTAGCATCAATTTTTAATTTTCCAAATTTATCTTCAGCTTCTTTGAGCACACTATTAGCAAAGCCTTGGCGTTTCTCAAAGTCAGTTAAACTTCCAGCAGTTTTACCCAAACTTCTAGCATAATCGTTATTAGATTGTTCAATTTTTGTGAACAATCCTAATTCATCTAATAGTTCAGGCTCTAATTTAGTAATACCACGACATAATCTACTAACAGCATCAGTCATACCAATGCCTAGTGCTTGCGAAGCTTGCTTAGCAACAGTACCTAAACGTAAAAGATTGGCCGAGCTCATACCTGCCGCAGTTGCTTGTGCAGTTGCAGTCATAGCATCTTTTAAAGAGATGGAGTTATCCGTTACTGCAACTAAGTTCTTTGCCAATGTACCTAATGGGCGACCACTTTGAGCGCCTAACTGATCTAATCCCTGCATCATATTTGCGGTATTAGCAGCATTACTTAATGCTCTATAGGCTTCGCTAGCTGCAAATAAATTAGCAGCATATGTAGCGTATAAACGTACTAATCCACCAAGACCTTGCGATTCTTTAGCAAAGTCTCTTCCACCAGCACCAGTTCCAATAACACCTCTAGATGTTCCATAATCCATGCCCTCAGCTTTGGCAGCTGCAGCAGATCGACGCTTGGTATTACTTGCTTCTAGCTTGTCAGTTTCGGCATTGAGGCGTTTCATATTATTGATGCCAGCGTTTACGGTTTCGCCTGGGTCAGTAAGTTTTATCTGCGCTTCTATGGTATTATTTGCCATATGTTCTCCATTTATATTGTAATATTACAATAATATAATTTAATCTGTTCCATTATATCATCTAAGGATATATTTGTCAAACCAAAAAATTTTAAGCAATAAAAAAACCGCTAAGTTTTAGTTAGCGGTTTCTTGATTGCTTGGACTAGCTTTTCTCATTTCATTAATTCTAACAGAGTCAATAAGATGTATTAACTCTATATAGAAACGCTTTTCAGCAAGTTCAATATTATAAATATCGAATAGTTCAAATAATCCTACAAGATTTTTTCCTATGTAAGATCCAGTCATATATTCCCATTCGTCCCGCAACATTCTATAAATACTTAGTACCATTTGAATTTCTTCAGGTAGGTCACCAAATTCTACAGGTATTTCACTTTCGACAGGCTCAGAACCTAGCATTTCGCACATTTCTAAATATTGATCCCTAGTCATACTAAGGTTACTATTTTGAAAATAACTAATTACAAGGTCTTTAATATATATTAACTGTTCTTCGTAAACTTTCCCAAATCGTTCACCGTCTCGGTTACAAATTGGTCAAAGTCTGTAGAATTTTTCATTAACATCGTAGCATTTTCTTTGGTATATCCTAAGAAGTCTTCTGGATTGTATTGTGATACATCCACAGGCACTAATTGTTCAACATACTTAAACTTTAAACCAGACCAACCTTTAACTGCTGCATCAATATAAAGATCTAAAAATAAATCTTAATTGAAGTCATCACTAGTTTGACGGTTTTTATAAGTTTGTTTAGTTGCTTTTTTACGAATACTGATTAATGTCTCTCGACTTAAAAAAGATAAGCTTACCACAAATCCAGGTAATCCTGGATATTCTGCATCTACTGTTTTTGAAGGAACTAGTAATGATTTTAAACTGATTTCTTGTGCTGCCATTTGGCGTCCTATTATTATAAATTAATTTAGAAAAGAAGTGCTGGAGATCAACCCAGCACTTGCCGATAAAGTCCCGGCTTAAGCCGCTGCTCGGTATACAATACTTGCTTCGTTTTGAGCTGTAATATCGTATGTAGAGCCACTATAACCTTGAGCAGTAAAGTTAATTGTTGTAGAAATAACTTGTGCTGTGTTAATTTGTGGAATTTGCAACATAGCTGCTGGTAGTTTAATTTCAACACCAGTTAAGTTAGTTGAAGGTCCGCCTAATTGTACATTGATTGTATATTTAGGGTCTACCGTTGTACTAGCAGCTAATAACATATCTTTTAATAATTTAGCTGTTTCGTTAGTACCTGTCTTCAAGTAAGCAGTTACGTTACCAGTAATAGCACGTGTACCTGTGAAGTAGGTAATTGGTAAGTTAACAGTTGCTAAGTTAGCAGGTGTTAAATATGTCAAGTTATTGTTGAATGTAATTTGTCCGCCAGTTAAAGCAACTGAATAAGTTGTTCCTGGTGTACCAGTATTAATAAAATCGTTAATACCATCATTCAATACTAAAGTACTTAATTTATTAGTAATATAACGAGCGGTAACATTTTTTGCTTTTGCTACGTCTGCAACTTCACTGCCACCAGCGGTGTTAACTAAAGTAGCACCGCTAGAAACTGATAAGTTTGGAGTTACGTCACCTGTTCCACTTGCAACAAATCTGACAACAGCTCCATCAGCAGCTAATGTATAGTAGTTAGATAATCCATTAGTACCATATGTACCATTGCTGCTAGTACCAGAACCACCTAATGCGATACCAGCAAATGCTGCGGCTACGTCATATGCACTTAAAGTAGCTCCACTTGTATTTGTAAAAGCAAATGTATCAGTACCGCCTGCACCTGTTGTAAATGTTATTGTTGCATTACTAGCTAAACTTGAAAATGTTGCATCAACATATTCTGTAGCATTTGCTACGTCTAATCCGCTAAATGTTACTGTAGTTGTACCATTATCTGCTTTTAAGTCAGTTAATGGACGAATATTAGATGCTTTACCAGCCCACTGAACGGCAGCAATTGCATCGATACCAAAGTCAAGAGTAGCTGTATCTAATGCACAATTATCAAGTGCATAGGCAGTATTATCAAAAATAATGATCAAACCAAAAGTTTGTAATTGGTGAACATTAGAGTTTGCAAAACTCATAGTAGCTGCACTGCTAGTTTCTTTCCATGCTGCAGTAGCTTGGGTAAGATCTTTAACACCACCAAAAGCATTCCATAATACACGCTCTTCAGCAGTAATCTTACTATTAGTAGTATCATTGTAAGGACGTACATAAGTACTAAATGAAAAATCTACTGGTTGTAATGCAGTATTAAAACTACGTTGACCACGACTTGGTGCTGCACCTGCTTCATTTAATGTAACTGTATCTTGTGTTGTATTTTGACTAAAAGTTAAACCTTCTAGAACTTGGATTTCCCAAGTATTAGTAGTAGTAAATTGACTAGATCCTTTTTGGTCACCAATCTTAACCCTACCATAGCTGTCGACGTTTGTAGTAAAGAATACTCTACTATTACGAATTAAATTAACTGCCATTTCTTTTCCTTTTTAATTTGTAATGCTAGGCATACCTACTAGATATTTATCTGTTTCGATGCCAATTACATTAATATAGTGCGTATCGCACCTGTAAGTTTATCTCACCAACTCCATAAGGGCGTAAAAGGCCTTCATCTGTAGTGATAGTTGTAATTAGTATTTCTGTTGTTGCATAATTATTAGTTTCATCATAAACAAGTTGACGATTTGCATCAATACACTTACTTACATCTTCAAGAAGTACTTCTAGTTCTTCTTGTGCACGTTCTTCACTATTAACATACAGTTTAATACTAATATTCAATAAGCCCCATATAAAGTCAGATAATTGATAATCTCTGGCCCCCATACCTGCAGTTATATACACACTTGGAAAATCTTGTACCTCATCCCAAAATTTCATTTTAGGGTAGGCATTTCCAAATAAATTAGTTGTATATTGTACTCCATCTAATTGTTCATTAAGTTTATTTGCAATTGCTGTTGCTATACTCGCTCTTTTACTCATACAACCACTGCCCTTAATCTATTTGCAACGGTTTCAGCTGCAATTTCTCTAATTGATTTAGAGATCAATAGTTTAGGATCTCTACTAGTGGGTCTCGATTGTTTACCACCTTCGCTAAATGTTGCGTAAGGATATTTCATGTAGTTATAGAAAGCAGTTATCATGCCCTCTCTACTCATAGTTAAACGTTCTACCTGTACAGATGCTGCAAATCTACCTGTTCTATAATTTAATATATCTTTTCGATTACCACCACCCATATTAGCACTAACTACATCTTGTATGTGCATATTCATTAAATGTTGTAAATTTAATAAATTAACAGTGCTTTCTTTTGGTAAAAGTTTTTGTTCTTTAACTTTTTGTTTAGCTTTTTGAGTCTCGGACTTTAGTTTCTGTAATTCTTGCTTATTTTTAGCTATACTAGCTTTAGCTTTACCTACACCGGAACTTGTTTGTAGATTTAAACTAGCTAAATTGTCTAGTCTGCCTGTATATTCTTTTGCATACTTTTTAGGTTTGCCAGTAGCTGCGCTTAATAACGAGTCTTCAATAAGTTCAATAATTTTAGGAGAAGATTCTAGCTGTAAAAAGTTTTGATCTGTACTAGATAAACCTTGATCTACAAAACCTTTTATCATTCCTTGCATTGCTTTTTCAACTAAACTATCTCCGCTTTGATAGCCTACAGCTTTTAAAAATCCGCGTACACCTTTATCAGCACTTTTACCTATTGCAGTACCGATTCCACTACCTGCTTTTTGTTGATCTACTCTACCCTGCCATTGAATTAACCAACTACTGTCAGTTTTTCTATATTGTGCAAACATACTAGCTTTTAAATCTGAACCTAAACTACTTGCAGCTTCATCGTACTGTTCTAATACATCTAGCAAACTATCAATAAATTTTTCTAAAGCTTGTAACTCTTGTTCTAATTGTGCAGGGGGAATATTTCTTGATCTTAAAGTTTCAGCAATACTTCCTTGAGTTCTTTTAACTAAAGTATTGGCCCAACCATAAACATGGCCTCTATCAAATTCATAAAACTTTACAGCTTCTATAACGTTTTCTTGTACAGTTTCATCGCCTGCTAAATTAGCTAAATAACTTGCTATTTGTTTATTAAAGTCATTAGATTTACCAAATTTAATTTCTTTAAACATTATTACTTGTTGACCACTTTTTGTTGTTACTAACTCAACAAAAGGATCTCGATCACCGCCACGTAATTCCATTAATATTTCTTCAGCAATACTAGGGTCACCTACTACTCGCTCTAAATCTTTAATTGGTAATACGAAATCAACAACTGTATTTTCAATTTCTTTTCTACTAGATTCACGTGTTTGATGTAATATAGAATTAGTATCTTGCTGACCTGTAGCCCAGTATTTTAACTCTGGTATATTTCTCATTACTTGGCGAAAAGCTTCTGCGCTCATGTGTAGTCCGCCGTATACATATCTAATACACGTCTAATATGTGCTGGTAAACTGGTAGTAGAAATATATTCAATTTGTACAGTGTTTGATCCAGGTAGTTTAGTACTATGAACGCTAGAGTCGTGTCTGCGATAGTAGGTTACTAAATCTAAAATACCTAATTTTAGATCACCTGGTAGTGTTTCGTATCCTGCAAAGTAAGTTACCTTATAACCATTAATTTGTTCAGTAAACCCAGTAGGATTTAGTGCTAATACGCTATCACCATCTTGAACCCAGTCTGTAAACTTTGTTAGTTTAGTAAAAGTTTGACCATAGTCATCACTATATTGAACACTATTAATATTAACTACTGGAGTTTCTTTTAATAACAACTGTTTAAAACCACCATGAAAAGTTTCTATTTTAGCCTCATCGTAATAGTCTACGAATGTTTTACGGCAATAGCTTTTTACAAAATCAGAAACTTTGGGTATTAATAAGTCAATTTCTGCA
>CAILDT010000090.1 GCA_903833025.1 uncultured Bacteroidota bacterium
ACAAATTAGGTGGCTAGAGTTATGTACTACGTTTAAAAATTCATCCGTCCAGATAATCATTTCTGGGTCATTATAAATGGAGTTGCAACTACACTTTGATAAGCTATCCATTACCTGTACTTCTTGGAGAAATAGTTCTTTATATTTTTTTAATTTAAGTTCGAAACGATTAATTCCAAAAGATTGCTTCTTCACTTACATTGAGCGGGTACTACCCAGAAGAAAATTGATATATATTTGCCACAGTCGGCCCGAAAAGCGACAGAATTTTTTGTCGCAAAGGCGTAAGCCCTTCAATCACATGATACGTCTGCTTTTCTGTAGTAATTGTAAGGCAGTGAATGCCATACAAAAGCTGAAATAGCCAGCGTAAAGTTGGCTTTTCTATCTCCTGATGAAGTTGATTAGGCAGCGTTTCTTTCTTTTCCGCCAAACAAGCCCGCAGCCGTCGCTCGGCAATCCCGTAAACCAGCAAAGACAATAACATCACCATCAGCAATGCCATGATACGCCTGGGCGTTTTCACAAACAGCGAGGACACAAAAAATAACGGGTCTTTGAGAAAGCGAAAGCCACGTTCTGCCTTGTTTTGCTCCTTGTAAGCACCAACGACTTCTTGGTCACTCAACTCTTTTGGATCGGTATTGCTGCCTATAATGTAGTGGGCTTCTTTGTCTTTCAACTTGTTGATTTTGTTTTCATCTTTTTCTTTATCAGCGATAACTTGGTACTCTGTTTTTGTGGGTTCTTGGTCTTTTTTTGGCCGACCTTTGCCCTCGTAGCACAAATGCTCAACAGTTTGACAGTTTTTGATATTGTGGTTTTTCCACTTTTTTGCCAAATCCTGAGCTGCTGCACTGGCATCATCAGCACAGGCAAATCGCTTGGCTTGCAGGTGAAACAGTTGTTTTTCAATAGCTTCAGCCTCTTTTTTTACCCGTTTATCAACTTGCTTGTTTGCTGTCTTCTGTGATGTTTCTGAGGAAAGCACATGCCAACGTTGTTGCATCCCGTAGTGTTCTACATTAAAGGTTTGTATTTTGCGACCATCATCCAGTGTTTTCCAATCGTCAGTAGCCGCTAATGCTTTATCAATGCTTTCTCCTACCATCTTGATATTATTAGGAATTCTAGTAATAAATGGCAAATCTTTCAAATGAACGGCATTGGTTTCTGTGTAAAGCTTACAATCTGCAACTAAATAGCGAGGAGTCTCTGAGGCTTTAAACTCCTCAACCAGCTTTTCAGCCCGCTCTTTGAAAACGATATTGTCAGAAGAATTGCCGTCTAACGACCTGCCTAGCAAAGGAATTCCACCATCCTGACTGACCATCATCTCTAGCATGACCTGTTTTAAATCGGGGCGATGGTCTTTTGAATGACCCAAGTTGATTTTCACTGTGTCATCTTCGATTTTCCCAAGATAGTCGCCTGAAAGCGTCACACTGGTGGTATCCAAATGATTAAAGCGTGTATCAACCTTCTCTTGTCGGCAGACATGCAATGATATTTCACTAAACAATAATTCAGTGCCATAGCTATGACAACGATCCAGCACCCGACTTAACTTGAAGCGGTTAAAGTCGTCCGCTTTTACGCCTTCACGAAATAACAGCCACAATGGACAGTGCTTAAAAAACATCGGTGTCAAATACAACGGTCGGTTAGAAAACCCTAACCCATTGATAATCATGCCTGCAACGGTTTCACCCGCCGAAAGTGATTCACCGTGATAAATGCCCAATCGTTCGTCTATCAATTCAACGATCTTCAAATCCTTTATGACACCAGCAACGATGCCTAAGTGATCTAAACGCTCTATTGAATAGGTTGTGGTGGCGGGGGCTTTGGGCATTTTTCTAAACCTGAAATGTTGTAGTCTGTTGTAATCTATGGTGTAAGTTTAAATCAAATTTCCAGGTAGATATAGCCGCTCAATGTAAGTCTAAAGCATCGACGGCTGCTTTTGCCTCGGCTGAACTCACATCAGGCGTAGCATAAAGGACATTACCGAAAAGTTTGTCATTCACATTACGATAGAAAACGACTTTTTCTGAGATAGAATGGTGAATAAAATCTAAGACTACGATGGGTTTTCT
>CAILDT010000091.1 GCA_903833025.1 uncultured Bacteroidota bacterium
ATAAACATAAAGCCGAAATAAGTGTTAATTCAGATGCTAAACATACAGGAGAACGTAACCCTCGCTTAATAAAAGAATCGAGAGATTGGTATGTAGAAACTTATTTCAGTTCGCCCATTCACTTCCGATTAGTGCGCTCAGTACAGCATTATAAAAAAGAAATGCTGAAAAATGTTATTCGTCAAAACCAACATTCTGCTTTTTGGTTTCAGTTAATAGTTATTGGAACTATACTGGGGTTGGGCTTTTTCGGAGATAAAGATACTTTTCAAATTCCGGCGAGTGCGAGTTTGTTTTTATTGTTCACAATGTTTATAATGATTTTTTCCTCCTTTTATCGTTGGTTCCGCGGATGGTCAACGCCTGTGTTTATTATTTTCCTGGTTTGTTTTAATTACATTCACAAAATAGATTTGCTTTCTTACGACCACGCTTTCGGTTTGAATTACAACACTGCTAAGTCGGAATACAGCTACGATAACTTTAAACGAATTGACAAAGAATATAATTTATTTAAAAAGGATTTTAATAACACTATCGCTATTTTAAATAAGTGGAAAGATAAGAACACCTTGTTATATGGCGATGATAAAAAGCCAAAACTTATTTTTATAAATACATCCGGTGGTGGCTTGCGCTCTTCACTATGGACGTTATATACGATGATGTATGCCGATAGTTTATCAAACGGAAAATTATTAAACGAAACTCAATTAATCACCGGCTCATCAGGTGGAATGGTTGGCGCTGCGTATTTGCGTGAACTTTATCTTTTAAAACAAGAAGAAAAAATTGCAAGTTATTACGATAGAAAATATTTAACCAACATCTCCAAAGACCTATTAAACCCTATTTCTTTTAAAGTAGCAACCAGCGAATGGCTGTTCCCGATGCAAAGTTTTGTGCTCGATGGAAACCGTTATCCCAAAGACAGAGCATATTCATTTGAACAGAAATTAGAAGAAAATCTTGGTAACG
This sequence comes from uncultured Bacteroidota bacterium, assembly GCA_903833025.1. GTDB lineage: Bacteria > Bacteroidota > Bacteroidia > 2-12-FULL-35-15 > 2-12-FULL-35-15 > 2-12-FULL-35-15. Next base: position 979 of record CAILDT010000091.1, read on the forward strand.
TGTTCGACAAAAGATTAAGCGATTATCAATTACCGGAAGAAAATTCATACATCCCAATGATGGTGTTTAGTCCTTCTATTGTTAACGATGGGAGAAAGCTTTTGATTTCCCCAATCGGTATTTCATATCTCGCTCAAAATGCACGTACTTCCAAAACAGTTTACAACAGGTTGTTTGATGGTGTGGAGTATTCCCGCTTCTTTAAAAAGCAAGGAGCAGGTAATACAGAGTTCACTTCCGTTTTGCGGATGAGCGCAACCTTCCCTTACATCTCTCCTGTAGTTTCTTTACCGTCCGAACCACGCATAGAAATTATGGATGCAGGGCTTAGAGATAATTATGGCTTGGAAACAAGTTTGCGTTTTATTAAAACCTTTAACGATTGGATTGCCCAAAACACAAGCGGTATAGTGATTATTCAAATACGCGATAAACACAAAAATATTCCTATTGAGGATAATCCATCCCAAACATTGGTGCAGGCATTGAGTCGCCCGTTGGGAAGTTTTTATTCTAATCTATTTGAAGTGCAGGATTATAATCAGAATCAGCAGATAATAAATGCCGATTTATGGTGCAAATCGAAAATAGAGGTGATTGATTTGCAATTGAGAAATGATAAATCCGACCACATTTCATTATCCTGGCATCTTACCAATAAAGAAAAAAGAAAAGTATTCGCTTCACTTTACCTTCCCGAAAACCAAAAAGCTATAGAACGAATACTTGAATTATTGAATTGATAAAGCTATTATCTCAAATAGAAAGAATAATTCAAAGCAAATAATTTTACAACTAATATATCGGAGTCTAAAATTTTATTTTGTCAACTAATTATATAAAGAAATGTGTTTGATCTAAGACAGATACTAAGGAAAATATTTGAATTTCAAAATGAAGAGCAATTAAAATCCTCTAATTTTAAATGATTTTGGGTGGCGAATTAAATTTTTGTTTGTGCTATTTTTTAACATTATTATATTCAATTATTAATTGTTATTTCTGATTTGGAACAAGTAAAATATTACTTTTGCGTTCCGAAAAAAAAGAAAAGAAATTTTGGGTTTGGAGGTTTGTAGTAATAAGTAAAAAATATATGTCATTAATAAAATCAATTTCAGGAATTAGAGGTACGATAGGAGGGAAGCCCGGCGAGGGGTTAAGCCCGTTGGATGTAGTGAAGTTTACGGCTGCATTTGCGGTGTTTATTAAATCGAAATCGAAAAATAAACGTATTAAAATTGTTATCGGCAGAGATGCGCGTATTTCGGGCGATATGATGAATAACATTGTTATTGGCGCGTTGCAAGGTATGGGTGCGGATATTATTGATATTGGTTTATCTACCACACCGACGGTGGAAATAGCCGTTGCTGATGAGAAAGCGGATGGCGGGATTATTCTTACGGCTTCTCATAATCCGAAACAATGGAATGCGCTAAAGTTGTTGAACGCTCAAGGCGAATTTATTAGTGAGAAAGATGGTGCGGAAGTGCTGAGCATTGCTGAAAACGAGGGGTATGTGTTTGCGGATGTAAATTCGTTGGGGAAAGTAACGAAGAACGATACGTATTTTAAAAAACATATTGATAAAATTTTGGCTTTGCCGATGGTGGATGTGGCGGCAATTAAAAAAGCGAATTTTAAAGTGGTGATTGATTGTGTTAATTCAACCGGTGGTATAGTGGTACCGATGTTACTTCAAGCGTTGGGAGTAGAAAAAATTGTGAAACTGTATTGCGACCCAACAGGTGAGTTTCCGCATAATCCGGAGCCATTGCCTGAAAATTTGAGAGATATTGCAAAGGTGGTGAAGAAAGAAAATGCAAGTTTAGGAATTGTGGTTGACCCTGATGTTGACCGCCTGGCGTTGGTTTGCGAAGATGGAGAAATGTTTGGCGAAGAATATACATTAGTTGCCTGTGCCGATTATGTGTTGAGTTTTGGAAAAGGGAATACGGTTTCTAATTTATCTTCTACTCGCGCTTTGCGCGATGTAACGGAGAAACACGGTGGCACACATTCGGCTTCTGCCGTTGGCGAAGTGAACGTGGTGAAGATGATGAAGGATACAAAAGCTCTAATAGGTGGCGAAGGAAACGGTGGCGTTATACTTCCCGAACTGCATTATGGCAGAGATGCCTTGGTGGGTATCGCTTTGTTTTTGTCACATTTGGCAAAATATGGAAAGAGTTGTTCGATGTTGCGCTCAAGTTTTCCGGATTATCATATTTCGAAAAATAAAATTGAATTGACCAACGAAATTGATGTAGATAAAATACTTATCGACATAAAAGAGAAATACAAAAAGCAACCTGTAAACACCGTAGATGGAGTTAAAATAGAGTTTGATAAAGAGTGGGTTCATTTGCGCAAATCGAATACAGAACCTATAATTCGTATTTATTCGGAAAGCGAAAGCGAAACTACTGCCGATAATTTGGCAAAGAAAATAATGGCAGATATCAGAGATTGTATAAAAACCCAACAAGTAACAGTTGGTACAGATAACTAAAAATTACGAATTTACTAATCTGTATTTATTATAAATGATGATTGATTTCGATTTGTAAATTAGTGACTTTTAGATATCCGTACAAAAATAAAAACCATGAAAGTATATTTAGATAACGCAGCTACAACAGCTTTAGATAAAGAAGTATTAGAAGAAATGCTTCCTTATATGACAGAGCATTTCGGTAATCCTTCTTCCATTCATTCCTTCGGAAGAAAAACAAGAACTGCAATAGAAACTGCTCGTAAGTCGGTTGCTAAATCACTAAATGTTTCTCCTTCAGAAATATTTTTTACTTCTGGCGGAACAGAAGCTGATAATATGGCAATTCGATGTAGCATCCACGATTTAGGAATAAAACACGCCATTACTTCAAAAATAGAACATCACGCAGTAACCCACACCTTAGAAGCATTAGAAAAAGAAGGAATCATAAAATTAAGTTATGTTAATTTAACCCCACTTGGTCACGTTGATTTAACTCACCTCGAACAATTACTTAACGAAAACGAACGCACGTTAGTTTCGTTGATGCACGCAAATAATGAGATAGGAAATTTACTTCCGTTAAAAGAAGTAGGAGAAATATGCGAGCGATACAATGCTATTTTTCATTCGGATACAGTGCAAACAATGGCGCATTATGCTTTCGATTTACAAAGAATTAATATTCATTTTATCACTTGCGCTGCTCATAAATTTCACGGACCAAAAGGGGTTGGTTTTTTATATGTTAATGGAAAAATAACAATAAATCCACTTATATATGGAGGTTCGCAGGAAAGAAATATGCGAGGCGGCACCGAAAATTTATATGGGATAATTGGTTTGGCAAAAGCATTGGAAATAGCTAATCGCGATTTGGAACACCATCAAAAACAAATTACCGATTTAAAAACATATATGGTAGAGCAATTAAAAGCTGCTATTAAAGGAGTGGAGTTTAATGGTTCTTGTTTGGATAATTGTTTATACACCGTTCTCAATGTTCGTTTTCCTCATACCGAAAATGCCGAAATGTTTTTGTTTAACCTCGATATTGCAGGTATTGCCGCATCAGGTGGTAGTGCCTGCACCAGCGGCAGCGATAAAGGTTCGCACGTTTTAGCTGGTATCGGTGCTGATATTACCCGTCCATCGGTTCGTTTTTCTTTCAGCAAACATTCTACAAAAGAAGAAGTGGATTATACTATAAGCAAGTTGAAAGACTTATTTAAATAGGTAAAAGGCACTTTACGTATTTTTAGATTTTTTTTCCTTCCTTCGTTTTTCTTGATAAAATAAACTATTGAAATAATCGTTTTATCGAGTTGTTAACACCTCTTGTCTTAAAAATAAATCAAAAAACAATTTGTAAATTCAAATAACTATTCTAATTTAGCCGACGATTTAGTTGAAAGATCGATTAAAATTATTAATATTTG
>CAILDT010000092.1 GCA_903833025.1 uncultured Bacteroidota bacterium
AAATATGAAACAGAAAAAAAGGAAAAAGAAATTCAACTTCAAAAAGCAAAATTAAATGAGTTGGATATGCAACAAAAAAATTTAATAATATTAATCAGTGTTATTCTTATGCTCGCTTTTGTTGGCTTTTTGGTGTATAGGTCGTATAAATTAAGGAAGGATAAAATTGATTTGGAAATAACTGTTGACAGCAGAACCAAACAATTAAAAGATGCGCTTGAAGAACGCGAATTATTAATAAAAGAAATTCATCATCGGGTAAAAAACAACTTGCAAATAATTTCGGGATTGTTAGAAATGAAAAGTAACCGAACCAAAGATGAGAACATAAAAATAGCGATAAAGGAAAGTCAGAACCAAGTGTTAAGCATCGCTTTCATTCATCAAAACCTTTATCAGCGCGATGATTTAAAAGAAGTAGAGTTTGGCAGTTTTCTGAAAGAACTTACCTCTCACATTAAAAATGTATTTGCAAAACCCGATAAAAACATTGAAGTAAATATAAACATTCCGCAACTATCATTGGATATTGATACTGCCGTTCCGCTTGGGTTAATAATAAATGAACTGCTCACCAATTCATACAAGTATGCTTTTGTGAAATCCAATGAAGGCAAAATAAATATTGAATTAAAAAAAATAAAAGAAGGAGAATATCGTTTTAATTATTCGGATGATGGAGTAGGGCTGCCTGCAGATTTTGATATAAAGAAAGCAAATACTTTAGGACTTAAATTAGTGAATCAGCTTAGCAAGCAACTAGCAGGAGAAATAAAATATACATATATAAACGGAAGTAGATTCGAGTTTTATTTAAAAGATTTGAATACACGAAATAAAATGATGTAACAATAATATGAAAATAGGAATAGTAGAAGACGAAATGATAATTGCCAACACACTTGCGGATATGCTGCAGGCAATAGGGTATGAAGTTACTGAATTTGCATCGCGATATAGTGAAGCGATTGTGATGCTGGAAAATGAAAAACCAGATTTAATATTGCTTGATATTAATTTGCTGGGACAAAAAGACGGAATTGATGTGGCGGAAACAGTGCGAAGAGATTACGATATTCCTTTTATATTTCTTACTGCCAACTTGGATGCAAAAACTATTGAACGTGCTAAAGTGGTTAAACCTGCTGCATATTTAGTAAAACCTGTTACTAAGGAGCAATTGTATTCTGCTATAGAAATTGCGTTTAGTAATTACAATGTCGAAAATCACACTGCCGTTATTTCATCTCCTGAAAAATCGAAAACAGTGCAGGATTTTATCTTTGTGAAAGATGGTTATGTGTTCCGTAAAGTGTTTTTTAATGAAATACTTTTCCTCGAAAGCGATGCTAATTACGTTACCATACATCTCGAAGGAAATAAAAAAATAATGGTTCGATTTACTATGAATGAGTTTTTGGAACAAATTGACAAAACGGTTTTTATCCGCATACATCGCAGTTTCGCCATCAATTTAAAAATGGTTGATAATGTTTTCCCTACCGAAGTTTCTGTTAAAGGAACAAAAGTGCCAATCGGCAAAAATTATAAAGACGAACTGATGAAATTGCTTGGGATAGGTTAACTCACAACTTCCCAAACTTACATCAGTTCATCCCTAACCAGCTTATTTCATCCCTTTTTTTTCCTTTGCTGATGCGAATGGAGGTTCTTTGCATCGTAAATGAACAATAAATCAATTAACTAAAACTAAACAAAATGAAAAAACAATTACAAAAAATCGGAACCATACTCTGCCTGTGTATTGGGTTATTACTTTCAAATCAGGCAAAAGCACAATCAAGAGGATTGGATGGTGATGGGAATGACGACAGAGTTGCTGTTCCTCACTCTGCAAGTTTAAATGTTGAAACTGCGTTCACGCTCGAATGCTGGTTTTATAACCGCGGAAGCAGTGACGAAACCAACTTAATGGAAAAAGGAAGATGGGCTGGCGACTGGTTGTTTTTCATCAAACCAAAACCCGGACAAGGAACCACCATTTGCCTCGCCTCATGGTCGTGGACTCCTACAGAATTATGGGGAACAACAGACATTCAGTTAAACACCTGGTATCATTATGCTGCTACGTGGGACGGAACAACACGAAAAGTTTATCTTAATGGTGTGCTTGAAGCATCGGATACTCCTACAGGTTCATTAATACCTAATAGTGATGAACTGGGTATAGGTGCTGCAAGTGGCGGAACATATAATTTTCACGGTACTATTGATGATGCCCGAATTTACAACATTGTAAAAACCGATGCTGAAAATAGCTGCTGATTATGCTACTGAATTAATAGGCAATGAGCCGGGATTGGTTCTATATTATAAATTTGATGAAGCTCCTTCTTTTGGAAATAATGTAATGATGACGCCTACCGTAAACGATTATAGTGGCAACAACAATAATGGAACATTAACCAACTATGCACTTTTGGGATGTACTTCTAACTATACTTGCGGAGCACCTGCATTAGGTGGTGCTTGCATCGTTCCACCAATCACTCAACCAACATTGCCGGTTATTAATGCAAACTGTTCTGTTACTGTTGATACTGCCTTTACCACTGATGCGTGTGCTACGGTTTCATATAACGGAACCACCAACGACCCGTTTACTTATTCTACTCCCGGAAATTATACGATTAACTGGACATTCCAGGACGGAATGGGAGATACCGTATATGCCCCGCAAACAGTCATTGTTAATCCACCTGCTACTCCAACCATTACTATTGCTGAAATTCCGGCAGGAGTTTATAATATCGCTTTTGGCGGAACAGCATCGGCAAGCGACAGTTATGGTTCTAACCCTCCGGCTGATGCATTTGATGGAGATACCATTACCAATGGATGGGGAAATTCAGGAAATGGTTTGCCTTCGTGGTTAGCGTATGATTTTGGTGCAGGCAATCCTCAAATTGTTAATGGTTATGCCGTATATAGCTCTTCGCAAATGCAAGGTGGTTGGGGCTCGGTAGGTTATGTAAACACAGCTTGGACGTTTGAAGGATTTAATGGAACGGTGTGGGATACGCTGGATACTCAGGTTGATGCCAATCCTATGCAAGATGTATGGAAATATTTTTATTTCGCAAATACCACCGCTTATCAGGCATATCGCATCTATGTTACTAATTCAGGAAGCAGCTATTGTACCGTTACAGAAATGCAATTGTTACAAAATCTTCCGCCAAGCATCTGCAGTAATAAAACTTTTGTTGCTGTTGCCAATGCTGCTGCAATGCCAGCTACTTATCAATGGCAGGTAAATGGAAACAATGTAGGAACTAATAGCAATACATTAACGTTACCGGTATTTTACCTGAACGATGTTGTATCCTGTATGGTTACTTCCGGGAATACTTGTGTAACCACAAACATAGCTACTTCCAATACCGTTACTTTAACCACAGGAGCTCAATTATTTATTCATAATTATACTGTTTGTTTTGGCGACAGTGTGCTGGCAAACGGGTTGTATTTTAAAAGCGACACCACTTTTTCAATTGCAGGTACTTCAGCAATTGGTTGCGACAGCACTCATCAGTTTCATATTGCGATTAGTAATGCAGCCACCACTGTAAACGGAATTACCATTTCTGCTAATCAATCGGGTTCCGTTTACCAATGGCTTGATTGCAATAATAACAATGCTCCCATTGCAAGTGAAACTAACCAGTTTTATACACCTTCAGTAAACGGAAGCTATGCGGTGGTAGTTACTAACGGTACCTGTGTGGATACGAGTGCCTGTGTTAGTATTTATAGTGTGGGGATAAATGGAAATGCAATTGCAAATTCTGTATCCGTTTACCCTAATCCTTCAAGTGGAATGTTTACTATTGAAAGTACAAACAGAAGTCAGGTTATAGTTACTTCTGTGTTAGGAGAAATAGTATTTAACCAAATGATGGAAGTAGGTAAACATAATATTGATTTGCAAAACCAAGCAAATGGAGTTTATTTTGTAAAAGTGATTAGCAATAATAAACAACAAATGATTAAACTGATTAAAGAACAATAACCAATTCTAAATCTTTAATCGAAAGGGCTGCCTCATTTGAGGCAGCTCTTTTTGTTTAATGCAATTCAAAGTTCAATAATTCCAACTTCACAAACTTTCATCAGTTCATCCCTAACCAGTTTATTTCATCCCTTTTTTTTCCTTTGCTGATGTGAATGGAGGTTCTTTGCATCGTAAATGATAATAAAGGATATAAATAAAATCAATTTAAGAAAAAACGGAATGGGTCCCATTTGTAAAAGTTGTGGTAGCGATTTAACATTGATAAATCCAAAGCCAGCCCCGAAAGGAAATATAAAATCATTTATCAATAAAATAACTATTAAATATAAATATGTGTGCAAAACGTGTAAACGAAAATCAAAATCATAAAATAAATCAATAAATAATAACTAAAACAATAATATAATTTTCACTCGCGATGATGTGAAATGATAATGCGATAACCCTGTAGGATAACCCTGTAGGCGCGAAGCTGAAGCAAAGCTAGTGTGTTGGGGCTTCGTGACTAGTTAACCTTTTAAGCTTTGCTTAAATAATAAAATGAAAATAAGTACAACTTATATGATAAAAATGACACGAAGCGCAGCCGCACTACTTGTCCCGATTTTTCAGCGGGATTTCAACGCTTCAGCTTCGCGCCTACTTGGGATAAAAAAACTTTATTAATTCTGCTAATAAACTTCCAACAATTTTTAGGAGGAAGTGATAATAAATAAATTAGTATTTTCGCAGTTGCAGATATATATATGTTAGCAGCAATACGAAGAATAGCACGTAACGAACGACACCTAATAATTTATACCTTTACAAACAATTTAAAAACAAAACAAA
>CAILDT010000093.1 GCA_903833025.1 uncultured Bacteroidota bacterium
ACTGGTGCGGTGGTAAAAGTACCACAGATATTAGTTAAAGAAAGAGTTACATTATAAGTTCCTTGGTTGTTAAATCGAATAATCGGATTTATTGAAGTTGCATTTGTGCCGGAAATAAAAACAAAATCTGCTGCTGAATCTGCTATACATGTAAAACTTGTTTTTGTAACAGTCCATAGTCTTGTTATTGGTCCACAAGTTGGCAAGCCTGTGGAAGTATTTGTGAAATTAACCACCAGAGGTGTACAACCGATTAATGGAGTTGCAGTAAATGATGGGGTGGGAGGTCCTTGAACACAAATGGTTTGAACAAGACTATCCTCACCACAAGAATTTCCAGTAAGCATATTGATAGAATAGGAACCGGGCGAGGTAAAATTAACAACTAAACTTTGAGAACCTGTTGTCCAAGAATATGCATCATAGTTAATTCCAACAAATCCATTTGTACTGCCTAATGACCCAGAGGTTGTCCAGCCTGATGCTGGGGTTATAACCCAGACTCTAATAGTAGAGGGAATACAATTACCTGCAATAATATCTTGCCCTATAGTATTGTCTGTAAAAGTGACAGGAGTATTAATACAAACTGGCGAACTTGGAGAGATACTAAAGGCAGGGGCTACTGGAGTTGAAATATATATTGGCAAGACGGAACCTGCTGATATTCCACAAGGATTTTGTGCCGTAAAACTTGCAGAAAAAGAATTTGGAAATATCGTTATTCCGTTTGAACTAGTTGTACCGCACGAAGTAGTAGTAAAAAGGTGAGTGATTGAACTTGGAGGAGGACTATTATATATTAGAGGGGGGCTTCCATCATTAAAGCTAATCGTATAAACGGTACCAGCTGGATTAGAACCAATACCCAAGATGTTAAATGAAAAGCTTTGGGGGCTACATCCACTAGTACTTCCAGGTCCGATAATACCTCCTGCTGGGGTGCTTCCATAAAAAACTTTGTAATTTGCAGTGTCAGAACAACCGTTAGATGTATTGGTGACAATATATTGCAAATTGTAAATGCCAATGTTATAAGTATGATTTTGGTTGTTCCAATTAATTGCACTTGTAAAATTAGGTGTTCCATCTCCCCAGATTATTGTTGAATTGACTCCAAAAGCTGGGGTTGCAGCATTGAGGATATGAAAATTTACATTGGAAGCACCTCCAACAGCACACTTGTAAAATGTTGTATCTCCATTAAAGAATGTTGTTAAAGCCATTCCCCCTGCAATTAGTCGAGCATTTGGCCTCTGATGTACAGTTACAGTTTGTGTTGTAGTGACGATACATCCTGCTGCATTTGTTGCTGTTAATGTGACCGTAAAATTTTGGTTTCCATTACCTATCGCATTATTATAACTATGCGTAACACCTGCACCAGTAGCTATTGCAGAGCCATCACCAAAATTCCAAGTGAAGGTAACTCCCGCTTGATTTGTTGTTGAAAACCCTACAGGTGTTCCCGCACAAGAATTATTATTAGTAATATTAATGTTAGGTATATTAGGTAATGGATTTACATTTACAATTACGGTTGCAGTGCCTGTTCCACATCCACCAGTTCCGGTAACAGTATAGGTTGTAGTAACAACAGGATTTGCAACCGGATTTGGAATATTAGGATTACTTAATCCTGTTATTGGCAACCAAGAATAAGTTGTTGCTCCATTTGCTGTAAGACTTACATTACTCCCTATGCAAATGGCTAAAGGACCATTAGGGACAATTGTAACCGTGCATTGTGCATGTAGATTTTGTAATGAAGATACTAATATCAACAATACAACAAAGTAGTTTTTTTTCATTTCAATAAAT
>CAILDT010000094.1 GCA_903833025.1 uncultured Bacteroidota bacterium
GTCTGGAGAACTTGCGATTGCTTTTACTTGTGAACCATTTTTTAATTTAAGAGAAAGTTTGTTATCTTCTACTGAACTATTACCACCATCTCTTAACCAAACAGGAAGTAAGTCGTGCATTACTCTTACCTTTTCAACTAAATTTTTTGCTACAGTTACTTTTGTTGCAATAACCAATGCATTGAAATCTTGGTTGAATAACATTTTCCAAAGAATAAATCCTGCAGATAATGTTGATAATCCCAATTGACGAGATTTAAGAATAATATTTAATCTATTTTCTTTAAAGTCAGTTAAACACTCTTCCTGGAAAGGATAAAGGTGAAAGGGTATTTTTCCTCTCACCGGGTGTTGAATTACACAATACTTTTTCATAAAGTAAATGGGGTCTTGCCCACATTTACGATATTCTTCAGCTATAATTTCTTTTAATGACTTCTTAGGTTGCCCTTGAACTCCCATTATTTTTTTATTTTAATCTTCCAATATACCCCACCACCAATATAAGGTGACAATGAACCACTTGTACCATCGGTTGTTCTATTGGCTGCTCCAATTCCTAAATGGAACATCTTATCTTGTTTTGTATTAATTAAAATACCAAATCCTAAATGAGATACAACATCTGCTTTATTAAATCCACCTTCTAAACCATAGAATACTTTGGTCTTAGGTAATTCTTTTACAATTGTAGTTTCTTTAATAGTTCTTTGTTTAACACTTGCATTGAAAGTTCTACCTAATATTTTATTTTGAGTAATGGTATCAATTAAAGATACAGTTCCCAAACTATCTGGTAAATGTAATGTATCTTTGTATATGTTCTTTGCAAAATAGTCATGTAGTAAAGCTTGAGTATCTATGATTACTGGAATATTTACTTCCTTAATTGTTTCGTGATAAATATCTTCACCCTTCTTAGTTACTACTTTTGTTTTAACTATTTCAAATGTATCAATTTCATGTTTAATAAGTTCATATTTTTTACCATCAATTTTTACAATTTCACCTTTTCCTTTTTTGTTTCCACCACATTGTTGGAAAACTACTGCTGCAATTAATACTAATATTGCGATGTTTTTCAAATTTTTCATTTTTATTTTTTTATTAATTCTGGATGTTTAAATTCTATTAATTTTTCTTCTAATGCAGCTTTACGAAGTAATAATGCCTCAATTGCATCGTAAGCTACATCTATATCTTTTTTCAAATCTTCTTTTACTTTTTCAATGTCTACTTGCCATTCCCATTTTTCAACTTTACCATCTTCGGTAATAATTTCCATTTGTTGCTTCACACCTCTTAAAGCTTCTTCCATTTTGTCTTTATAGTCTCTGATGTAAGCAAGTTTATTATTTGTTATTTTATAATCTTCGTAAAACGGAAATGAACCATCTGCTCTTAGTGGTGTTTCAAATTTTGATAAACAAGTTGCACACATTCCAGTTTTACTTATTAACTTTTTATCTGCCCAACTATATTGAATCGTTTTACAATCTTCCTTAGAACAATGACTCAATTTATGTAAGAAATCTCTAACATCGTCCATTTCGGTAACGATAGTTTTAAATCCCTTTTCTTGTCTCCATTCTTTACCATCACCATCTACCCACGTTTCACCCACTTCTCTCTTTTGTTCGGTTTCTTTTTCATAACCAAAAACCCTTTGAGTGTTGTCTTCTTTACCAAATACCGTATCTATAATTAGTTTACGGGTTTTGTGCATTCCTTTTGATTTTTCATCAAAACTTTTTCTTTTTGCCATACTAATGTTCCTTTTTGTAACTGTTTATTATTATAATATATA
>CAILDT010000095.1 GCA_903833025.1 uncultured Bacteroidota bacterium
ACCAACGAATAAGAGCGGTCCCGTGTTCGGGAACTGCCTTAGTGGAGAACTTGAAAGGCGTGGTACACGAGAAGTCGTCGATGTTGAAGCTCGGTGTCCTGCTATTGACTCTTCTGTTCATCTTCAGCAATGTTTTCTTTAAAACAAGTAGTAATTAAATGCTGATGTGTTTGGTACGAATCGTCGGAAACAAACATATATTTCCAATAATGTTCAGAACCTTTTATTGCCAGAAATATTCTTTTTACCAATTCAAATTCATTGTTCCAGCTAATTTTCCTGTTGTTTACTTCTCTTTTAAAATTAATGTTTTCGGAAAGCTGTTGAATAAATTTATTTTCAATAAACTTTAAATTCGGGTCGAGGTTTTGTTTTGTTGCTAAGTGTTTTGTTTTAGCATTTTCGGTAATTACCGATGCTACGTGGCGCAACTCGACAATAAAAGCCAGTTGATAGATATATAAATCATACAGCCGCTCAATGTTATTAAACATTTCCCTTTCTGATTTTACTATATCAGAAGTGTCGGACGAAAAATATCCGTACAATGCCTGCAACACCTTTATCCTTATATACCTTCTGTTTAACATTATCTCTACTAATTACGAATCTCTACGAATTTACAAATCTGGAACAAAGAATAATTAACTATTTACAAAGAACTATTTAAAAACTAACTTTTAATTTGCTAACATCAGCAATGCGCTTTTCAGCAATGCGATTAGCAGCCATATATGTGGGGATGTTTTGCTCTTTCGATACTTTAAAAATATTTAATGTAGTGTTATAAATTTTCTCTGCGTGTGCCATTGCTCTCTCTCTGTTATATCCTTGCAATTCGTAAAACACATTGATAATACCACCTGCATTTACCACAAAATCGGGAGCATAAAGAATCCCTTTTTCAATCACCATTTTGCCGTGTACGTTTTCATCAGCCAACTGATTATTAGCTGCACCACAAACAATAGAACATTTTAAACGTTGCAAACTATCCGTATTTAAAGTAGCACCCAACGCACAAGGTGCGTAAATATCCATATCTAAATCGAAGATGGTGTTTGCATCCAATATAATTTCTGTGTCCGAATGTTTTGCAACCGCTTTCATTCTGTCCTCATTAATATCATAAATAGAAACTTTCGCTCCTTCTTTTACTAAGTGTTTCACCAAGCTATCTCCAACATTGCCGATACCTTGCACCACTATTTTCTTGCCTTCCAAACTATCGTTTCCCCATTTTTCTTTTGCTGATGCTTTCATTGCCAAATAAACACCATAAGCAGTAACAGGAGATGGGTCGCCACTGCCGCCCATATTTACAGGCAAGCCACTTACAAAATTAGTTTCCATTTTAATGTACTCCATATCTCTTGTGTTCACCCCTACATCTTCGGCTGTAATGTATTTACCGGAAAGACTATTTACAAACTTCCCGAATCGGCGCATTAATATTTCATTTTTTTGTGTCTTCGCATCGCCAATAATCACCGCTTTTCCACCTCCAAGGTTTAATCCTGCTACTGATGATTTATACGTCATCCCTCTCGAAAGCCGCAACACATCCGTTAATGCTTCCATCTCATTATTATATGCCCACATACGGGTACCGCCCAAACTGGGACCAAGTACGGTATTGTGTATCGCAATTATTGCTTTTAAACCTGTTTCGTTATCATTACAAAACACTACTTGTTCGTGGTTGTTTAAAACCATTTGAGCAATAACAGGGTTTTCTGCTAACGATGATTTTTTTATATCTTGAACTTCTATCATAACCTTTTTCTTTTAAT
>CAILDT010000096.1 GCA_903833025.1 uncultured Bacteroidota bacterium
ATTTTTAAATAATCTGTAATCAACACCTAACCCAGGAATACAATAAACGTTCATCATAATTATATGCAAAAGTAACAAACCAACCAATGGAATAGAATTTTATTCTCCAAAATTTCAACAATACAAAAAAATTATAACTTGAAATATTATCTTTGCGCCCCATTTCAGAAATTTGATGAGCGGAAAAAATAAGATATATCAACCTTTTATAATGATGGTTTTGCTTGGTGCGGGATTATTGTTTGCCACGGAATTTAAAACCGATGTGAAGGTATTGAATTATCAAACCAAAAAAATTGATGCATTATCGGATATTATGCTGAAAGAAAAAGCTAAAAAAGTTCCTCTGCCCAGAATTATTTTGGACAAAACGTTAATAAAAGATATTATTTCAAAGGAAAAAACGCTTATCGCCCTTCATCAGCTCGATTCTTCTAATATTGATAATACGGTTACTGATACTTCATCCGCATTAGCTCATTTTTTTTATGCACTCAACGATATGAAAAAGCATAAACGAAAAGTGCGTATTGCTTATTTTGGCGATTCGATGATAGAAGGCGACCTGATAACGCAGGATTTGCGCGATTGTATGCAGGATAATTTCGGCGGTGCAGGAGTAGGGTATGTGCCAATAACTTCTATCGTGTCCGGCTTTCGCACTAGTATTACGCATACGTTTGGCGGTTGGACAACCTATAATCTTGTAAATAGTACGCCCCCTAATCATTTGCTCGGTATTTCCGGTTATTGTTTTGTGCCCGATACTTATTTTAATTCGGATTCTACTAATTTGAATTCTAATTCGTGGGTACGGTATGCGCCTGTAAACCGCAAGCATATTGATAAATTTCATGAAACGAAATTATTGTATGGCAAATCGGATGGAGAAAATAATGTGGTTATTAATGGAAAACATTATAAGTTGAACGAAAAAAATGTGGTAAATCAATTAGTGATAAATAATGATGATGCTAAAAAAGGCATCAATGCCAACTTTCAGTGTAAAACTCCGATTGATATTTATGGTTTTAGTATGGAGAGCGATAGTGGAGTGTTTGTCGATAATTTTTCGTTTAGAGGAAATTCGGGGATGCCTATTTGTAAGGTGCCGCAGCGGGTTTATTCCGAAACTAATAATTGCTTGGGCTACGATTTAATTATTTTGGAATACGGGTTAAACGTGGTATCGCCTGGTATTACTGACTTTTCGTGGTACGAAAGTGGGATGGGAAATACGATAAAGCATATTCAGGAAAGTTTTCCAGGTGTTAGTATTTTATTGATTTCGGTAGGAGATAAAAGTTTTCGTAACAATGGAAATTACGAAACCGACCCAAGTGTTCCGCTTTTAGTTTCTGCACAGCGGCGAATGGCGAAAGATAACAAACTTGCTTTTTGGAGTTTGTATGATGCGATGGGTGGCAGCGGTAGTATGGTTAAATGGGTGCAAGGCGATGAACCGTTGGCTAATTTAGATTATACACATTTCAATTATAAAGGAGCGCATAAAGTTGGGAAATTATTGTATTCAAAATTAATGAGCCAGTATTTGGATTATAATAAAAAGCAAAATCATAAGTTGGATGATATTTCGGAAACTGCTTTCGGAACGGTTTTAAATAAATAATACTTCGGTGTTGAAAAAATTCGTTTTCCCTTTTTTACTATTAATTATTAGTTCCTCTTCCGCGCAAACTACCGACTCTTTATCCTACGAAAAATATAAGTTTATTGCGCTTGATAAAAATAAAATTGAAAATGATTTTACTTCCTTAAAATTATTTTATGAAAAACTTTATCTGTTGGAACAGAAAAAAAGTACCCGAATAAATATCACTCATATTGGTGATTCGCACATTCAGGCAGATTTTTTTTCTGGAACCATTCGTCAGCAGTTGCAATTAAAATATGGTAATGCAGGGCGAGGATTAATTTTTCCATATCGTGTTGCAAAAAGCAACGAACCAGCATCATATAAAACTACTACCAACACAAAATGGGATGCGAAACGAAATGTGTTCTTTGAAAAACCATTGCCAATAGGCATCAGCGGGTTTACGATTGAAACAAATGATTCGCTCGCAGAAATAGATTTAAAAATAAAAGACCAGCCAGGATTGGATTATAGCTTTACAAAATTTACATTGTTTCACCAGCGAGGCTTAAACAACTATGATATTACTGTTTGCGATAGTATCAATTGTGAGAAAGGAGTTTTTAAATCATCGGATAAATCAATTAATGGATTTACTTCTGAATTAAAATTTGACAAACCGATGCGTGAAATTATTTTGCGAAATAAAAATGCGGATACTGCAAATCAACATTCAACACGCATTTATGGAATGTTGTTGGAAAATGATTCGTCAGGAATATTGTATAATATGATAGGCGTAAATGGTGCCGAATATAGGCATTACACAATGTCGAAATATTTTGGTGAGCAATTAACGTATTTAAATTCTGATTTAATAATTGTTTCGATGGGAACTAACGAGGGCTTTAACAAAGGATTTGATAAAGATTTGTTTTACTCGCAAATTGATACGTTGATTACTTCCATAAAACAAAATAATTCAAACGCATCTATTTTACTTACTACACCCGGCGATTCGTTTCGTAAGTCGAGAAAAGGAAAAGTTAAAAACCCAGATATTAAATTAGTCGAAGAAACAATTATTAGTTATTGCCTGAAAAACAATATTGCGTATTGGGATATGTATGAAGTAATGGGAGGCTTTGGCTCTATGGCGAAATGGTACACAGCCAAACTTGCAGCAAAAGATGGTGTTCACTTTAGTGGAAAAGGATATAAAATACAAGGCAATTTATTTTATGATGCGTTGCAAAAAGGTTTTGAAAACTTTAAGAAAAACAAGCATTGAGTTTCAGTATTGGAAATACAGATATTGATGTTGACAAACTAATTTCGCAACTTACTTACACTGCGAAAGAACCGTTATTGTTTAATTCGGGCTTCTTTCTTTTTTTCTTTGCTATATTTTTAGTAGGGTATCAATTTTTGTACAAGCGTAAATTATTACGCGTTATTTATTTTATTCTTTTCTCACTTTACTTCTTTTACAAGGCGTGTGGCTTTTATTTTGGGTTTGTTTTACTTTCAGCTATTATCGATTTTGGTTTGTCTAATTGGATTTATCATTGCAAAACAAAATGGAAAAGAAAAACAATTCTCGTTTTCAGCATCATCATAAACCTTGGGTTATTATTCTATTTTAAGTACACCAATTTCTTTATAGAAATAATGAACGACTTTAGTAGCGGGCAAATAAAGCCATTGAATTTAATACTTCCTATCGGTATTTCGTTTTATACGTTCGAGAATTTAAGTTACACCATTGATGTATATAGAGGAAAATTTAAACCAGTAAAAAGTTTTTTCGATTATTGTTTTTTCCTTACTTTCTTCCCAAAGCTGGTAATGGGACCAATTGTAAGAGCTTCCGATTTTATTCCTCAAATAAGGAAAGATATTTTTGTTTCCGAAATGGATATTGCAAAGGGCTTGTATCTTATACTTGGCGGACTGTTTAAAAAAGTTGTTATCTCCGATTACATTTATGTAAACTATGTGCAATATATTTTTAACGACCCAGCGCATCATTCAGGTATAGAATGTTTGATGGGGATTTATGGTTACGCAATGGTTATTTATTGCGACTTTTCGGGCTACTCGGATATGGCAATTGGTATGGCAAAGTGGATGGGGTTTACTATCAATATTAATTTCGATTCGCCTTATCAATCAAGCAGTATTACAGAGTTTTGGCGAAGATGGCATATCTCATTATCATCGTGGTTAAAGGATTATTTATACATTTCACTGGGCGGAAATAGGGTAGGGAAGGTGCGCCAGTATTTAAACCTGATGATAACAATGTTGCTCGGCGGCTTGTGGCACGGTGCATCGTTCAATTTTATTGTTTGGGGTGGTATGCACGGCTTGGCGTTGGCGTTGGATAAGCTTAGGGTATCATTATTTTCAAAGTTCAAATTGCAGATTTTTAATTATAGAGTGTTTAAGTTTATTGGAATTTTTATCACCTTTCACTTTGTTTGTTTTTGCTGGATATTTTTTAAAGCATCTTCATTTCGCGATGCTGGAATAATATTAACACAGCTGTTTACCAACTTTAATGGTTCTGCTTTCGTTCCTATGGTTTCGGCTTATTACAGTGTTTTTGGAGTGATGCTGTTAGGATACATTATTCATTTTATTCCTAAATCATATCAATATTTCTCCGAATTAGTTCTTTCCAAAATAACTATTTTCGGTAGGATATTAATTCTCTTTATTTTCATTTGGATAGTAATTCAAGTAAAACAAGCCGACCAAGTGATGCCTGTTTATTTACAGTTTTAAGACATATTACTTTTGAGTACTTTTACGCAAAATTGAAACCTATGAAAATTATTCTTTATTCAATATCAATCTTATTAATTGCATCTTGCAACAGTCCTAAGAGTGCAGAAAAAGCTAGACCAAACACTGATAATAGCGGTGTTACTATTGTATATCAACAAACGGCTTGCTTTGGCAAATGCCCAGTATTTACAATGACTGTAAAAGGAGAATCGAAAATGATGTGGTACAACGGACAGCAGAATGTTTCTAAAATGGGGCTTTACACCAAATCAATACTCAACGATTCAATAACTAAATTAGTGAGTATGTTC
>CAILDT010000097.1 GCA_903833025.1 uncultured Bacteroidota bacterium
AACGAATGGATAAATTAAAAGTTGCTCCATATATGGGTTTCATTCAACCAAAATTAGTGCCTGTAATGGATGGGGATAAAATTACAGATGTGAAAATAGAAAACACAGAAAGTTTTGTTGACCAAATGCTTCGTTACGGAAAAGATTACGGGTATTTGCCTGTGAAAAATTAAGTGGAAGAAACAAAAACAGATTTACATAAACACCGCAAGGAAGAGAAATCTTTTTTGGAAGGACCACAATCGCGAACACGAGATTTCTTTTTCATAGTAAAAGTTTTATTCGAATTTATAAAAGGGTTTCGTAAACTACATTTTGTAGGACCTTGCGTTACAGTATTCGGTTCCGCCCGATTTAAAGAAGGACATTTAAGTTACGAACTTGCACGCCAAATGGGAGCCGGTTTAGTAAACATTGGTTTTACAGTAATGACTGGCGGCGGACCAGGAATAATGGAAGCTGCCAACAGAGGCGCGAAAGAAGCGGGAGGCAAATCAGTAGGTTGCAACATTGTGTTGCCGCAGGAACAATATCCAAATTTATATTTAGACAAATGGGTTAGCATCCGTTACTTTTTTGTTCGGAAAGTATTGCTGTCAAAATACTCCTATGCTTTTGTTGTAATGCCAGGTGGCTTCGGAACTTTGGATGAATTTTTTGAAGCGTTAACATTAATACAAACAAACTTCATTAAAAGATTTCCGGTAGTATTGATGGATAAAAAGTTTCATCAGCAGCTAAGCGAACATTTTGATGTGATGATAGCAGCAGGCACAATTAAAAAAGAAGATATGGATTTACTATTGTTCACCGATTCGGTAGAAGAAGCACTTGCTCATATCGAAACGAACGCTGTAGAACGTTTTCATTTAAAGAAGAAAAAGCCAATGAAGATATTTGCTTGGTTAGGAGAGCGGCGGTAATTGGTTATCTTTTAAATTTAAAAGACAATGTTGACATATTGTTTTTATCATCGCTTACTTCAATTTTAAAAGTGTGTTCGCCTGTTTTAATATTTCCATCAAAAGTATAATATAATAAATCTTTTTTAGGTTCGTACTCACACAACACCCAATTGCCGTCAATAGTAGCACGATACTTTTTTATTCCAGATAAATCATCTGTCGCAATTATACCTATCGTTTTTGCTTTTGACAAGTCAACATTATTTTTGTCGGGCATTGTAAAAGCATAATTTATACGTGGTGGCGTATTATCAATTGCTATTGTAAAGTTTCCAAAGTCTTTTGTTTCTGTAGTTACCCAGCCGTCTTTATAAGTACCGCCTTCAAAACTTTCTTTTCGTTTACCAGATATAGAAACAATGCACGCTTTCTTTTGCAATGAATCTGGAACTTTAATTGATTTGATACTTAATGAATATGATTTTTGCAAAGCTGTTTCTTCATCCATTATATGATGCAACG
Organism: uncultured Bacteroidota bacterium; assembly: GCA_903833025.1. GTDB lineage: Bacteria > Bacteroidota > Bacteroidia > 2-12-FULL-35-15 > 2-12-FULL-35-15 > 2-12-FULL-35-15. The sequence goes on from CAILDT010000097.1 coordinate 1,428, forward strand.
GAGCATAAGGTGCTTTTATATCAAGCGTTTTAGAATAAATAAAGTTTACATCATCATACAGTGCATCAGGTGGAATAGTTATTTTAATTTCAAAATTCTCAAACTTGTTTTCAGTTAAACAATCAAAAGGAATTGCTTTAGAATCCACTTCCTTTTCTTTTATTTTAGTATGAGAAGTGCTTTTGACTTTCAATAGCAATTCTGTTGTATTGCCCACAAAATCTTTTACAATATATTTTATTAGATGAACGGAATCATCAGTGAAACTAACAACTCCATTATTTATTACATCTTTATATATTTCTACTTTATTATTCTTTGAAACAAAACATCTCTGAATAATATCATTGTGCTTTTGTTTTTCAGGGTAATCAATATGCGCATTAACATAACGACTATTATCAAAAGAAAATGTTTCGAGCTGATGATAATAAACCCGCTCCCCTCCTATTTGCAACTCAACAGAAAACACACCATTATGATTTGTTGAGCCACTTTCAGTATCAAAACAATTAATACCAAATCCCATTTCACCATTTACAACTATACTATCAGCAGGTGCGATAGTATATTTATCATTTTTATTAATTGGTTTTATTTTCTTTAAAACTTGCTTGCCATTTACCGAAGCTGTTTTACCAATAGGAAATACAACTATCTCTGTAATTTTCGGTTTTGTATTATCGGGTACTTTATATCCAAATTCATAGAGGTTTATTGGCATCTCCGATTTTGTATTACGTATTTCGAAATGCAAATGCGGACCTGACGAACTTCCTGTATTGCCCGAAAAAGCAATCTGTTCCCTCTTTTTTACTGGCAGCGCATCAGGAGTAAGTAATGTATCTATTTCGAATGCCTCGTTCGCATATTGTATTTTCTTTGCGTAAGCTGCAATATCTTTTGCGTAACCTTGTAAATGTCCGTAAACACTGGTATAACCATTAGGGTGAGTAACGTATAATGCTTTGCCATATCCTGAAGAACTTATTTTTATTCTTGATACATAACCGTCTGCAACAGCATTCACAGCCATTCCTTCCTGTCCGCCTGTGCGAATATCAAACCCTGCGTGAAAATGATTAGGACGTATTTCGCCAAAGTTACCAACCAAAGAGATAGTTGAATTTAAAGGAGATTGAAAGTAATCAGTTGGGTAATTAGTTTGAGCAAAAGAATATAAATGGATACTATAAAAGAGAATAATAAAATATAAAGCGAATTGTTTTTTCATAACAATAAAAAAAAACGCCACTCTTAGTTATAAGAATGGCGTTTCAATAAAATAGATTACTTATTAATTACCGTGCATTTGCGCCTTTTGAGCTAACAATGCTTCTTTACTTTCTCTCCAGTTTTCATCATCCACACAGCAATCAACCGGACAAACAGCAGCACATTGTGGCTCATCGTGGAAACCAACACACTCGGTACATTTATCGGAAACAATGTAATATACATCCATTGTTTTAGGTTCTTGCGGTGCGTCAGCTTCAGCAGAAGTACCTGTTTTGCCTGTAAACATTCCTTTTATTGATGTTCCGTCAGCAAAACGCCATTCGTTTCCGCCTTCGTAAATTGCATTATTAGGACATTCGGGCTCGCAAGCTCCACAATTAATGCACTCTTCAGTTATTTTAATTGCCATAGGTTAATTTGTTTTTTGTTAGTTTTGTGAAATAATTTCTGCAAATATAATAAATGGTAATAGACAAACGCATAAAATCTTTTGTAACTCTTAGAATATTCTTAAAACAATTTTCTTCGGAAGAATCAAAACAAGACAATAATCCTTTAAACACTTTATTTTACTCCGATTTTGAAGAGCTCATAAAAACTGTTCATATTTACAACCCTTGGTTTGTAGAGAATAATGTGAGGAACGCAATTGCGGCTATCGCCAATAATTTGACTGAAGAACAATTAGTTGATTGGATTTCGAATTACATCAACTCTTTATCAGCCGATAAAAACGCGAAACAAGTTGCTGTAATAATGGCTGGCAATATACCGTTGGTTGGCTTTCACGATATGTTATGCGTATTGTTATCGGGCAATAAATTTGTTGGCAAACTTTCTTCGGACGATAAATATCTGTTGCCCTACATCTCCAAAATATTAATAGCTATTGAACCTGAATATGCTAATTATATTGAGTTTACTGAAGGTCAACTAAAAAATATGGGTGCGGTAATTGCAACAGGAAGCAACAATACATCTCGCTACTTCGAATATTACTTTGGTAAATATCCGCACATCATTCGTAAAAACAGAAACTCGGCTGCTGTACTAACAGGTAGCGAAACCGCAGCAGAATTGAACCTTTTAGGTAACGATGTGTTTCAATACTTTGGTTTGGGATGCAGAAATGTTTCTAAACTATTTGTCCCGAAAGGTTATGTGTTTGATAACTTTTATCAATCTATTTTTGATTTTAATAACATTGTAAACAATAATAAATACGCTAACAATTACGATTACAATCGGACTGTTTATTTAATGGCTAATCACCCGTCGTTGTTAGACAATAACTTCTTATTATTGAAAGAAGATAGTAGTTATTCTTCACCAATAGGAGTTTTGTTTTTTGAATATTATGAAGATTTAGAATCACTAAACAAACGATTGGAAACAGATAAAGAACAAATTCAATGTGTGGTTTCAAATAGTAATTCAATTGAAAATTCTATTCCATTCGGACAGGCACAATGCCCTACTCTATCTGATTATGCTGATGGTGTAGATACGATGAAGTTTTTGGTTAGTCTTTAATATATAGCCAAGCCACTACTCTTTCTTCGGTCCTGGTTTTCTGCCATATAGCCGTTGGCTCGATTGGTTCATCTGTTTTCGATACGCCCTTCTTGCCAATCTATCCACCTTTCGCTGCTTATGTAGTTCAATAATACTTAGCTTTTCTTTTTTATGAAGATATGGATTATAACCTCCAGGCGGTTTGTGGCACGATGTGGTAGTGGTTAAAACTAATATGCAACCAATAAATACAACTGCTCTTTTTATTTGTTTAATCATCTTCACAAAAGTAAATGCCAAAGGGCAATTCAAATTTTTGTTTTCCTATTTTTGTCAACTGAATTATAAACAATCAAACATTAGCTTAATTTTGTTTTCTATTAAATAACTTTATGATTTTAAAAAGATACAGTTTTCAACTCATTATTATTCTATTCTTATTATATACTTTTTCGTGCAACACTAACAAACTACCCGAAAATGTTACCTATTCGGAGCATATTGCACCCATCTTATATAAAAACTGTACCAGCTGTCATCGTGCTGGCGAGGCAGGTGGTTTCAATTTAATTTCATATCAAGATGCCGCATCTCGCGGTAAGTTATTAAAATATGTTACCCAATCGCGCTTTATGCCGCCTTGGCCCGCCGATGCTACGTATTCTCATTTTATTGACGAAAAAGTATTAACACAAAACGAAATAGATTTAATTGCTCGCTGGGTAGAAACAGGTTGTCAATTGGGCGATTCAACTAAAATTACTCCGCCTGTATTCCCAAAAGGTTCGCAACTGGGCAAGCCCGATTTGGTTATTAAACTGCGTGATGTGTATAAAATAAAAGGGGACGGACAAGACCGCTTTCTATTGATGCGCGTGCCTTACCAAATTCCGAGAGATACTTTTATTAGTGTGGTGGAAGTAGTACCTGATAACAGAAAATTAGTACATCACGTAAATGCGCAGCTATTAAGTTACCAATTTGATAAACGAAAAGATGTGTTTAAAGGCAATGTGGTGGTGGATATAAAAGATTATCCTACAACGCTGGAAGCATACAAACAACTTGATTTGCCAAACGACGACGGCACTTTTCCGATGCTTACGTATTCGCTTACCAATTATTTGCCTGGTGTTACTCCCCCGCTTTACCCCGATGGAATAGGTGGTTTCGAGCTGGTTCGGAAGGGTGCTATATTTTTAAAAGATATTCATTACGGTCCTTCACGCGTGGATACTACCGACCAAACTACCTTCAACATTTTTTATGCGAAGCAAAAACCAAAGCGACCTTTAAAAGAGTTTCAATTAGGCACTTTCGGAGTGGTGCCTACTGTGCCTGTTTTAGTAATTCCGCCTGATACCGTTATGACTTTTCACGCTGATTATACATTACCAAACGATATTTCAGTGTTAACTTTAAATCCACATATGCACCTGCTGGGTAGGCAATTTCTGGCGTATGCTATTACCCCAAAAGGCGACACGATACCATTAATTAGAATAAAGAAATGGGATTTCAGATGGCAATATTTTTACACATTTAAAACAATGCTAAAGCTGGAAAAAGGCACAATAGTGCACGCCGAAGGAGTTTACGACAATACACGCCACAACCCAAACAACCCGTTTTCGCCACCTCGTTTAGTAGCAGAGCGCGAAGGAAGTATGCGTACTTCAGATGAAATGTTTCAGTTTATTGTTACTTATTTGCCTTATAAAACAGGTGATGAAAAGATTTCGTTGGGGAGGTGAAATTTGGTTGTTAGTTGTTAAATAAAAAATCCCGCTTCTTTTTCAAGAGCGGGATTTTTAATTTACCGTTAACTATTCCCTTCTAACTTTTTAATCGAAAGGAACATTTACACGTTGCGCCACTGACGGAAAACCTTCCATAGTACCAGTATTTGCAGTCATTACAAAATTCATCAATTCACCGCCAATTAAATTAATAACCACTTGGCTCGATTTACCTACCTGTGTTTGTGCATTGCCTTCGTCACCATCTTTCCAATATTTAACGCTGTACGATTTAGCGAATTTTACAGGTTTACATTTTACACCTACTACTAAACCACCAACCTTCGTATTAAGTGTTACTGCTGGCGCAGCCAACCTTGTTGTATTACGCGCTCCTTTAGTACGTGTTTCAATCCAACTAAGTGCGAAAAGTGGTAAATTACCAGCAGCAAGCACCGCGCAAGAATTTGCTAACAATGCAAAATTATTTTTTAA
>CAILDT010000098.1 GCA_903833025.1 uncultured Bacteroidota bacterium
AATACCAATATAAACTTCGACTAAATGAATGTTGAGTGCCGCTCCTTCAAGTGTATGTGTTTTAGGGTCCATATAAGAGCCAAAGCCAACTAACACAGCCGCTAATCCTACAAAACTATGCAAAATAGCTACCAATTGTGGCATAGATGTCATTTCTACTTTGCGGGCAAGCATTAAACCTATTACCGATGCAATGGCAATTGCAGCTATAATGTATGTATGCCCTGCTACACCTTCTCCAAATACAGTAGCTATAATGGCAATTGCCATTCCGATGATACCATAAAACACACCGCGCTTTGCTGATTCTTGAGAGGATAAACTTCCTAAACTTAAAATAAACAGGATACTTGCAAATAAATATGCTGCTGTTTGAATTTCCTTTGCTATAACAATCATAATTTCTTAGTTTCTATTTTTTAAACATTTTCAACATACGGTGAGTAACCACAAAACCTCCAACAATATTGATGCTGGCAACCAAAATAGCAATGCCAGCTATAATGGTCATCGGGTTATGAATATCATCCGTTGTTTGCAACAAACCACCAATTACTATAATCCCGCTAATGGCATTGGTTACAGCCATCAAAGGTGTGTGCAACGAGTGCGACACATTAGTAATCAATTGCCAGCCTACAAATACTGCCAATACAAATACGGTGAAATGCTGAATAAATTCGGCTGGTGCAAACTTGCCTACCAAAAACAATAATGCTCCTACTACCGCTAAAGTAATTATCATTGATGTGGATGCTTTTTTTGATTTTTCTGCATCAGAAGCCTTAATTTCTGCTGCCGTTGGCGGCACCACTTTCACTTTTCCTCCAGCTGTCGGGCTAACAGGTAGCGGTGCAGGAGGCCAGTGAATTTCACCATTATAAGTTACCATTGCTCTTGAAACAACAGCATCTTCCATATCAATTTTCCATTTATCAGCTTTGCCCATATCATCCAATAAATGACAAAGGTTATTGCCATATAATTGAGATGCCTGACTTGGCAATTGACTTAATTTTCCAACCATAGTAACACCATTATCAGTGGTATATACTTCTCCATTTCTTGTCAGTGCACAATTACCTCCGGTAGATGCCGCCAAATCCACAATCACCGAACCCGCTTTCATAGCTGCTACGTGATAATCCATCCATAATTTTGGAGCTGGTCGTCCCGGAATTTGTGCGGTGGTAATAACCATATCCACTTCTTTTGCCTGTTCCAAAAAGAGTTTCATTTCCGCTTCAATAAATTCCTTACTCATTTCTTTTGAGTAACCTGATGATGTTGCACCGTCTTCATTGATTTCTACGGTAAGGAATTGCGCACCCATTGATTCTATTTGTTCGGCAACTTCTTTACGAGTATCAAAAGCTCTAACAATTGCCCCTAACGAATTGGCAGCACCAATAGCAGCTAAACCAGCTACTCCTGCACCAATCACCAATACTTTAGCTGGCTCTACCTTACCTGCTGCAGTAATTTGCCCGTTAAGGAATCTTCCAAAATAAAACGAACCTTCTATCACCGCTCTGTATCCTGCAATGTTTGCCATAGATGACAACACATCCATTTTTTGTGCTCTCGAAATACGTGGTATCGCATCCATTGCAATGGCATTCACTTTTTTGTCAGCTAATTTCTGTAGCAAAGGTTGATTTTGAGCGGGCCACAGGTAACTCAACATTACCAAGCCTTCGTGCATCATATCCACTTCCTCCATCGAAGGCTCCTTTACTTTAAGCACAATGTCTGATTTGCCATAAATATCAGCAGCCGTAGGTACTATTTTAGCCCCAGCTTCTTCAAAATCTTTATCCGAAAAATTGGCTTTTACTCCTGCATTATGCTGAATATAAACTTCAAACCCTTGTTTCTGAAGTCGTTTAACGGTTTTTGGGGTAGCCGCAACCCTCAATTCACTTTGGGAAATTTCAGATGGAACTCCTACTTTCATAATTTAACGTTCTTAAGTTTATTTTTTTTGAAGTACACCAGCACCAGTTTTCCTCTTCCTAAATCTTCTGTACTCCTGTTTTTGCGATGCGAAAGTAGTAAAATAATAAATACAACCAACAACTAACAACCAATAACCAACAACTAATTTGGGCGGCAACATCCCACTCCGTCTCAACATCGTCCCCGCCCACACGCGGTATCTTTTTTCTTTAATTTATGCCTGCGGCGCTAAGGCAAAAAAAGGATACTTCGCGCGGGTCGGGCGCAGATGGCAAGTTCATCACCCTTTCAAACATTTCATACACCTACGGGCGCACCCTTGTGGTCGCCCTCCCCTAAAATCCAAAGCGCAAACCAAAAAACGCAAGGTGTCAATCAAAAAAAGCAAAGTGTCAAGTCCAAAATGCAAGGCGTCAATCAAAAAATGCAAGGCGTCAGCTCCAAAACGCAAAGTGTCAATCAAAAAACGCAAAGTGTCAATCAAAAAACGCAAGGTGTCAGCTCAAAAACGCAAGGTGCGAATCAAAAAACGCAAGGTGTCAATCAAATTCTACAAAGTGCCTCACCCAAAATTCATACACTTTTTAGCCATTCGTAATCAATTTTAACCCATTCGTCTAAAAAACACAAAAAAAACACCATTCCACCACCCAATTTAAAGTATTTTTAAACCTCAATCGTCTTCTATAATATAACACGCAAAGTAAATGAGTAACGATACCGTTAGTGAATTAAAAACTGAAGAACTAAACAACACCATTCATCGCGAGAAAGGAAAGTTGTTAAACTTCATAAACGGTAAAATGCCATCAATCGAAGATGCAGAAGACGTTCTGCAGGATGTTTTTTACGAATTTGTCGCAACTTCCAGAGATGAAAACACAATTGAGCAAGTAGCCGCCTGGTTGTATCGCGTAGCAAGAAACAAAATTACCGATTGGTATCGAAAACGCAAAACCGAGCGGCTGGATAACAAGGTAATTGCCAATAATGATGAAGATGAACCCTTGTTTCTTGCAGATATTTTAGCTTCGCTCGAAATTCCGGCGGATGATAAAATGCTAATGAAAATGATAACAGAACAACTTTCAGAAGCATTGGAATTATTACCAGCAAAACAAAAAGACGTTTTTGTAATGCACGAGCTCGAAGGACTAAGTTTAAAACAAATCGCAGCAGCCACCAATTCGCCAATCAAAACCGTTATTTCGCGAAAGCACTATGCAGTATCGTTTCTTCGTCAACACTTGCGTGATTTATACAATGAATTATTAAACTAAAATCAATAAAAAAATGAAACCAAAATTTGTAGTATTTAAAGTAGTAAAAATTGCAGCAGCAATTTTATTTTTCGGAACCCTATTCGGATTCGGAACAATGTATCTATGGAACTGGCTTGTGCCAACCCTCTTTCACGGACCAATAATCACCTTCTGGCAAACCATCGGATTAATAGTATTATCAAAAATACTGTTCGGCGGTTTTAAAGGCAAAGGCGGTCGCTGGGGCGGACGACATAATATGCGCGAACATTGGAAAAGAAAAATGGAAGAGCGTATGGCAACTATGACCGAAGAGGAAATAGAAAAGTGGAAAAATAAATGCGGAGGTAAATTCTAATACTTCTAAACCTTCAAGGTTTTAAAAACCTTGAAGGTTTAATTATTCATAGACAGAATCAATCAATATGACAATAACAACTACCGAAACCAATCAATCAGTATTAGTTTTTAAAACTAATATCAATAACAATGATGAAGTGAAAAAACTTTCTTCCGTTTTAAATAAACCCGAAATATTAAAATGGAATATCGATTTCGACGATTGTGATAAAGTACTCCGCATAGTAAGTGATAAACTATCTTACGCAGATATTATTTTATCAATAAAAGCTAAAGGAGTAGAGTGTTCGGAGTTGGAATAACTTTCTACCAATAAATGTTAATTAACTTTATTTTGTAAAACACCAACTTGTTTTCGCTTTACTTTTGTGCCATAAATAACTTATTAACTAACTAAAAAAACCAAAAAACACAATGAAAAAAATCGCATTATTTGTTATTGCTACAGTATTTGCTGTTGCAGTTAACGCACAAGACACAAAAAAACCAGCTGCTCAACCAACTGCAACTCCAGCACAAGCTGCTCCAGTTACAGCTACAAAAGTTGCTGACGCTAACACAAAAGCACACGTTTGTACTGCTGCTTGCAAAGGCGACAAACACGTTTACGCTCACGGTGAAAAAGGACACACTTGTTCTGCTGCTTGCACTGCATCAGCTAAACCAGCTCCAAAAGCTTCTTCTGACAAAAAATAATTTTTGCAGAGAGCTTAAACAAAAAAAGTCTCCCGAAATTTCGGGAGACTTTTTTTTGTGCTAATAACTAATCAACTAATGAGTTATTGAACTAATATTAACCAAAGCACAAGCATAGATTGCTGCAGTTTCTGTTCTAAGGCGAGCATCGCCCAAACTAATTTCTTTGAATCCATTATCTAACGCAAGTTTTACTTCTTCCAAAGTAAAATCACCTTCCGGTCCAATTAATATTAATGCGTTTCGAGAAGGGGTATAAATAGTTTTTAAATGAGGAAGAGAATTGGAAGTATTACAATGAGCAATAAAT
>CAILDT010000099.1 GCA_903833025.1 uncultured Bacteroidota bacterium
AAACCTTTTTAGGGCTGCCTCTAATTCCATTGGGCTATGATAAATATCAAGCTTAATGACGTTTTTCATTGTAAGGTGATAACGTTCGATTTTACCTTGTGTTTGCGGATGACGAACTCGTCCTCTGATATGTTTGATTTCATTTTTTGTCGCATACACTTTAAAATCGTTTGCAATGTAACATGAACCATTATCACTTAATAATTTAGGTCTTTCACCAGGCTTAAGATTTGATTTTAGCATGGCTGCATCAATTGAGTCTTCGACGTCAGCTTCTTTCATGGTAGGACCTAATTGCCAATGAATAATAAATCTGCTGTAATCATCTAGTGTCATGTCAATTTAATATTGTCGTATAATTTTTGTATATTTACCAAAAAAAACATGGTAAAATACAAAATCATATTAACCAAAACGGAACATGAGCAGCTCATTGATATTATTTCAAAAGGAGTTCATAGCTCTCAGCAGTATCGGACAGCCTACATTTTATTGCACAGTGATGAAGGAAAGTATGGGGATAAAATAACAGGTCAGGAAATTTCAAAGTTTCTGAAAATAAGTATGCGAATGATAGATCGCGTAAAACAAAGGTGTGTTGAAGGAGGTTTTGAAGCTTGTTTGGAAAGGAAACCGAGTGAAGAACCAAAAGAAAGAAAAATTGATGGAGATTTAGAAGCTCATTTAATTGCGCTAAGTTGTAGTGAGGCTCCAAAGGGTTTTACCCGATGGTCTCTGAGAATGCTCGCTGATAAAGCGATAGAACTAAAATATGTTGAAAGTATTTCTCACGAAACAGTTCGCAAAGCTTTAAAAAAAACGAGCTAAAACCCTGGAAGGTTGTTAGCTGGGTAATTCCACCAAAACAAAACAGCCAATTTGTTGCGCAGATGGAGCAAGTATTAGATATTTATAAGCGACCTTATGATAAAAATTTTCCAATAGTTTGTATGGATGAGTCGCCAAAACAAATGATTAAAGAAACCAGAGTTCCATTGCCAATGAAGCCCGGTAGCGAAATGAAAATAGATTTTGAATATGAGCGATGCGGCGTTGCCAATGTTTTTATTGCATCGGAACCGTTAAAGGGAAAACGATTTGTAGAAGTAACTGAAAGAAGAACAAAAATAGACTGGGCTATGTTCATAAAAAAAATTGCTGATGAGTGGTATAAAAAGGCGGAGAAAATAATTTTGGTCATGGATAATCTGTCAACACATAAAGCATCGGCGCTATATGAGGCTTTTGAACCAGAAGAAGCAAAAAGAATATGGGATAGATTCGAATTTGTATATACACCAAAGCATGGCAGTTGGTTGAATATGGCAGAAATAGAATTGAATGTGTTGATGGGGCAATGCTTAAACCGAAGAATAGGCAATATGACAATAATGACTGAAGAAGTAAAAGCCTGGGAAAATTATCGAAATAATAAAAAGGCAATAATCAATTGGCAATTTACAACTCAGGATGCGAGAGTAAAACTTAAAAGATTATATCCGACAATTATTGATTGACATAACACTAGT
>CAILDT010000100.1 GCA_903833025.1 uncultured Bacteroidota bacterium
ATAACCTGCCTACCTCTTATGTAAATGCAAATGGTGATGTAGTGAATGTGAAATCGAAATTACAAAAAGCAAATCACTATATAGCAGGTGTGGAGCTTGATTTGGCAAAACATCTTGATTTGAATGTGGAAGCATACCTCAAAGATTTTACGCAACTATCCAACATCAATCCTTATAAAATATACGATTATACATTGCCCGAAAACGCTAACAAACCCGACTTGTTAAAAAACGATTATATTATTGAAACAGGACAAGCGAAGGGAATAGATGTAGTTTTAAAATACGATTACAAACGCCTTTATATATGGGTAGTTTATTCGCTTGGCTATGTAAGTCACTGGGATGGCGTGCAAACCTACCGTACCCACTACGACAGAAGGCATAACGGAAACATAGTTGCCAGTTACACCTTTGGTAAAAACCGCAATTGGGAAGCTGATGCACGCTGGAGTATTGGTTCTGGTTTTCCGTTTAACCCAACAGGTGGTTTTTATGAAGACTTAAATTTCCAATCAGGCATCAATACTAATTATACAAGTACTAATGGCGATTTAAATTATTTTCTGGCAAACGGACAAGTAAAAGAATTACCGTGGTATCACCGCTTGGACGTAAACATAAAACGTACTTTTTTACTTTTCGACAATGCTAAATTAGAAGCAGCAGTAGGCGCAACCAATGTATATAACCGCCCCAATGTGTTTTATGTGCCTCGTACCGACCCATCGCGTAGGGTAAACCAATTGCCGGTACTGCCTACTATTAGTTTAATAATGACGTTTTAAATTAGGAGCATCACCATCCCATTTCATAGTTAACATTCCACCCGCCCACACGCGGTATCTTTTTTTCTTTAATAATTTGCCTGCGGCGCAAAGGCAAAAAAGTATACTTCGCGCGGGTCGGGGCTAAAAGGCAAGTTCATCGCCTTATATAACCTTTTATTTCAGCAATAAAAATTCGAACGAGACCTGAAACATCTCCGCATTGACCTGAAACATCTCCGCATTGACCTGAAACCTGTCCGCATTGACCTGAAACTGTTCTTCAGGTCATCTAATGAATTTTTCAGTTAATTAATTTTACATAAATCGTATCACACAAAACAAACTACTAAACCACCCAAACAAATTCTTTATCTTTGTCCAATGAAACACATCCTCCTATTTCTCTTTTTGCCACTCACAGTAATCTGTCAAAACAATACCTTTCCCGCTTATCAGGATTCTTTAATGCGCATTTGTAAAAACTTGTATTCAGCAAAAAAAAATACAGATGATGTTAAAACAAAATATAATCAGCAATTATTAACCACTTTCGAAACTGCCTTAAATGCACCTAACTCGTTTGATTATTCTTTTGATTCGCTCGGTATTTTAAACTATATAAGTTTGCTTTATTCGCCCGATAAAAAGTTTAGAATAATAACTTGGAACTTGCCAAAAGCAGATGGAACGTATGAATATTATGGTTTCATTCAAGAAAAACATTTGCAGAAAACAAAGAAGGGCTTGTTTAAAAATCAGAGCACAGAAGTGATGCAGTTATATCCGTTAATAGATAAATCAACAGAAATAAAGAACCCAGAGAACACCATTACTGATAATAAAAAATGGTTCGGGATGTTGTATTATAAGATAATTGAAAAAAAATCGAAAGGGAAAAAGTATTATACATTGCTTGCTTGGGATGGGAATGATAAGTTGTCGTGCAAAAAAATAATAGATGTACTAACATTTGATTTCAATGGCACACCACGTTTTGGTGCTGATATATTTAATATGCAGAAAAAATATCCGAAGCGGATAATATTCGAATATTCTGCCAATTGTAGTATGTCGCTGCGATATAGCAGTAAAAAAGATTCAATTGTTTTCGACCATCTATCGCCCACATCTCCACAATTAGAGGGGCAATATCAGTATTACTGCAACGATATGAGTTACGATGGCTTTGGTTTTAAAAAAGGTAAATGGAATTATGGAATGGATTTGAATGCGATAAATGATAAAGATGAAAAAGATAAAAAGTATAATAATCCCAGAGCTGATGGTAAATCAAAAGATAGCAACAATTACCAAGATGTATTTGACCATAATGCTCCTACAGGTGAAGGAAATAAAGTAACCAAAAAAGAAAGAAAGAAAAGAACGAAAAAATGAATAATAATCAAAAGTAAATTACATAAACAAAAAAATAATCAATAATTTATTTACTTTTGCATTAAATAAAAAAACAAAATATATGAACATAGCTAAAGTAATTTCAGTAGAAGGATTAGGAGGATTGCATAAAATGGTGGCGCGTACCTCAAGTAATGGATTAGTGTTAGAATCCTTAGTTGATAAAAAACGAATACCCGCTTTTGCAACTCAAAAAATGACAACCCTTGTAGATACAGGCATTTTCACCACTGGTGAAGATACTGTTCCGATGCAAGAAGTGTTTCAAAAAATTTATGACAAAGAAAATGGCGGACCTTGTTTAAGCCACAAACAACCCGATGCGGAGTTGAAAGCTTATTTCAAATCGGTGTTGCCCGATTATGATGAGGCAAGAGTACACACTTCTGTTATTAAAAAAGTATTGAATTGGTACAACATTTTAAAAACAAGTGGTTTGCTTGATGAAACAGAAGAAGTGGTAAGTGAAGAAGATAAAATAAAGGCACAAAATGCCAAAGACTTCGAAAACAATAAAAAAGGAAATGTGATGGATACTGGCTCATCAGTTAAAACTTCTCAATCGAAAGTGAAAGCTGCCGGTGTTAGAAAAACTGGTGTTGCATAACATTTCCAACTAACACATTTTATTAACCCTTACCCCTGACAGGGTTTAAAACACTGTCAGGGGTTTTTATTTAACTACAATTAATTTTATTAAACAAACGATACACTATGGAAACAAAAAAAATAACTAAACCAATTCGTACTTTTCTTCCGCAGGAATTTACAATAGATTCGTGGAGTACTATTGAAAAATACTTTATTGATTTAAAAGAAAGAAAGATTTCTTCCGCAACTGATTTAAAGAAATGGTTACTGGATAAAAGCGAATTAGAAGCAGTACTTAGCGAGGATATGGGATGGCGATATATTAAAATGACGTGCGACACAACGGATGAAAAACTGACCGAATCATTTAACTTTTTTGTAAACGAAATAGAGCCAAACGTTGCGCCATATAGTAACGAGTTAAATAAAAAATTAGTTGCATCACCTTTCCTTTCGCAGTTGGATGGCGAGAAATATAACATCTACATAAGAGGTGTAAAAAAAGCATTGGAGATTTATAGAGAAGAAAATATTCCGTTGCTTACCAAAATTGCTGTTGAATCGCAAAAGTACGGAGCCATAACAGGTGCGATGACTATTGAATGGAAAGGCGAAACAATTACGATGCAAAAAGCAGGTAGTTATTTAAAAGATGTGGATAGAAATGTGCGCGAACAAGTATTTACATTAATACAAAAAAGAAGAAATGAAGATAAAGACAAACTCAATGATTTGTTTTCAGAGTTAGTTAAACTACGCCACCAAGTGGCAGTTAATGCTGGTTTTAAAAATTATCGTGATTATAAATTTGCAGAACTTGGCAGGTTTGATTATACGGTGAATGATTGTTTTCTTTTTCACGATAGTATCTCTAATGAGATATTGCCATTAGCAGAAGCATCTTCTTTGGAAAGAAAAAAGATGTTGAAAGTAGAAACTCTTAAACCGTGGGATAATGATGTGGATGTAGAAGGCAAACCTGCACTACATCCATTTGACACCAGTGAAGAACTGGTAAATAAATCCATTGAATGTTTTTATAAAGTGCGTCCTGCTTATGCTGAAGTGCTGGAAATAATGAAAGATATGGGGCATCTTGATTTGGAATCGCGCATTGGTAAAGCACCAGGAGGATATAATTATCCATTGTATGAAATTGGTGTGCCCTTTATATTTATGAATTCAGTGGGTGCTCATCGCGATTTAGTAACAATGGTGCACGAAGGCGGACACGCTATACACTCAATGGTTACAAGAGATTTGGAAATAACCGACTTTAAAAGTTTCCCTTCCGAAGTAGCTGAACTTGCTTCTATGTCAATGGAATTAATTAGTATGGAACATTGGGATGTCTTTTTTAAAAACGAAGATGATTTGAAACGAGCTAAAAGAGAGCAATTGCAAGATGCTTTAAAAACATTACTTTGGATTGCCGCTGTGGATAAATTTCAGCATTGGATTTATGAAAACCCAACACATACAGCAGAAGAAAGAATGAAAGGATGGGAAAATGTTATTAGTAAATTAAGTAGTAAGGTAGTCGATTGGACTAGCTTGGAAGATATTCGCGCCCGTGTTTGGCAAGGGCAGTTACATATTTACGAAGTGCCCTTTTATTACATCGAATATGGTATGGCGCAATTAGGAGCCATTGCGGTATGG
>CAILDT010000101.1 GCA_903833025.1 uncultured Bacteroidota bacterium
TCCAGATTAAACTCAAAATTCTCCTTATCCTTAAAGTCGTGTTTCTTAAAATCGTTGGTTTTATAAATACCCACTTTGCCAAAATCGTCCACTTCTATCAAAATATTCTGCGCATTTTCACTTTTGCTAAACGCAATATCAGTCGGTCGTCCTTTATATGAATTATAGCACAGCACACCGTTTATTTTTTTATCTATAATATAAGTCGTCGCTGGTTTATTTACTTTAGAGCTATCCTTCCGGTAACTCGCCAACACATTTACCGGTTCTTTTATGCGCAAAATCTGGTCGCAATTATAAATTCCCATCCCATCCAATGCCAAACTCTCTATTAAATTACCAGCCGAAGCCGCCGAATTATTCAAAATACCTTTTTCATTCGCCGTTACTTGCTCATAATACGTAAGCCATTCGGCAAAAGTCATTTGCTTTTCCACATCGCTCATTATTTTTTCCGCCTTTGCATACGCATACTTTTTCACCTCATTACTATCCGTAAGTTGTATAAATCCATCCTTCCAATTTCGCCCTTTTCTAATCGATTTATTAAACACTCGCTCGCGATAAGCAAGCCGTTTATTATATACTTTATTCACTTTGTTTACATACCTCACATTTTGTGGTTTCCCTTTATAATCAATGGTTGCCACTTCAGCGTTTATCGTTTTAAACGTTTTATAATCTTTCAAAATTATTTCCACATTATCACCGTTCATGCGTATTCTCACATCATTATACCCAAGCTGATGCAGGTACTTTTTCTTAAACTGATTTGCAGTAATATTATCGGTACACACAAAATATAAATTGGTATAAGCATTTAATTCAGGGTTATTTTCGAAGCACGATTTTACTTTAAACAATACTTTCCCATCCTTCATTTTCCGCACTGCGCACACTTTCACGTCCGAATAATAACGCTCGAACCACTGCATCCGTTTCTTAAAATACTTTTTTCGTTGCTCCGTATAAGTAGTATCAATTCTGGTAGTATGCACATATTCGGTACTCCAAAATCTATTTACAAACGTAGTAGTATCAGGTATTCGTGGCTTAGATACAAGCAAATTGCGATACGTGCGGAAGGCATCCGAATATATTTTCAGATTTATTAATGTAGAGTTTGTTGCAACAGCTGGTTTATTTATGTAGTTCCAATTGCCGCTACTATCGTTATATACATAGAAGTTATAGGTAGAATCAACACTTGTAGTTTTAAAATTCATATCTATCTTTTTATTGGGCGCGAGGGATACTGGTTCATTTTTAATACTCGCAGTAAGTTCAAACATCCCTGCCGATTCAAAATCATTAGTAACACCAGAAGAGTCGTACTTCATCGGAATACCACTTACTAAAATATCTATAGGGTCTCTAAACTCACGGTAGTTAAGCGTTACCGTTTCATTCACTGGCTTCCCATCTTTATGTACAAATGCATTTGCAGGTACTTTTATTTTTGTACCTGAAGGATAAACAAGCACATTTTCTATCTGCGGATTTATGGTAAATCTTCTGTGTTCCACATCCAACCCTTTAATCGGCGGCTTCACATTATTATAAGTTGGAGTGTAATTTTCTTCTTTCGAAGAAATAAAACTGGAATTTGCAAACGAAAGATTAGTCGGTTTAAATCTTTTCTTCAATTCTAAATATTCATCACTGTCTATTTCCCCTGCTGTTGCTGTATATTTGAGCGCAGCAAAATTATTGTTTCCTTTATACACGTAAAAATCATACGTAACAGGTTTTTTTATTTCGAAGTTTGAAGATGTATCAGCACTTGAAATATATTCATCTTTATTAATAAGATGTATTGTTAAAAGATTTTTAAGTTCGCCAATATTATCTGGTAAATCATAGATAGTATAAACATCCAAAGTAAGCTCGCGCAAATTTGGCAAGTCTTTAAACTGCTGAAATGTTTCAACATAATTCATTCCGTCATTGTTGCAAATATTTATCTTCTCTACATTATAAAGGTTTTCATAACCAGGTGGCAAACTCTCAAAAGTGTTTTGTGTAAAAACAATTTCTTTTATCGAAGGTTTTATTTTTATCTCTTTAAATAATGTATTCCATCCAGCAGCATCGGTATCGCCTTCTAAAAACATACATTTTAAAGAAACAAATTGGTTAGCGCGGTTCTCAAATGTTGTAATTTCATTCGAAGAACAATTGATGTGCAATGAAACGATGTACGGAATAATCGAATCATTTTTAATTTCGCCCAGGTTACAAACACCTGTTGTTGCTTGTTGCGAGAAACAAAAAACGTTTGCGATGCTCAAAGCTAAGGCAAACATTTTACTCATAGTTTTTGTTTTCATAGAGATTTGTTTTTTACTCTATAACGCACAACTCCAAAAAAGTTGTACAACATTTGAAAATATATTTTGTATTTATTTTTTAATGTTAAGCAACCTTTTAAATAAAGTACCGACAAACATCTTGGTAGTTTAAAGTTTTATTAATTACTTTTGTATGAGTATTTATCACAATGAAAAAAATCATCACAATGAAAAAACTATTCCTCATTTGTTTTTCTTTACTAATTATTACCGCTTGCCATAAAGAAGGAATAGGAGGTAAGTCAACTATAAATGGTGGAGTAAAGCATCACGAAAAACCAATTCCTTTTTCTGTTGTATATATAAAGTATGGCGCAACTGATTTTCCGGGAACCGACGTTACCAAGTACGATGACCATACCACTTGTGATGCCAATGCAAATTATGAATTTAAAAACCTGCGCAAAGGAAAATATTATTTATACGGAGTAGGGTGGGATAATTCTATTGCATCACAAGTAACAGGCGGTATACCAATAACTGTTTATTATAATAAATCATACAATACTGATGTGCCGGTTACAGAATAAAATAAAATCATTCGTACTCATTATAATCCTTTCCACCATTGCCTGTTGTGTATTCACCACTTGCCGATACGATAAAGGCACACCTGATTATCATTGTTATCCAGATGCGGTTGGTAAAATAATTCATAACAAATGTGCTACTTCCGGCTGTCATACAAATGCAAGCAAAGGAGGGGCAGGAAATCTTTCTTTAGAAACGTGGAATGATTTATTTGCGGGTGGCTCCGGTAGTGCTTGTGTTATCCCATATCGCCACGATTTTAGTACACTTTGTTATTATGTAAACTCCTATCCTGATTTAGGCATTGCAGTTTCTCCCACAATGCCTTTTAATAAACCTGCCTTATCTCACGACGAAGTAGCAACGCTCGAAAAGTGGATAGATGCAGGTGCTCCCGGTTGCGATGGCTTTGTTAAGTTCTCTGATAATCCCAATCGTAAAAAGTTTTATGTTGCAAATCAAGGGTGCGATGTTGTAACAGTATTTGACGAAGCAACAATGTTGCCGATGCGTTATATTAATATTGGTAATTCACCAGCCATCGAATCACCACACGATATACAGGTTTCGCCCG
The DNA here is from genome assembly GCA_903833025.1 of uncultured Bacteroidota bacterium. Taxonomy (GTDB): domain Bacteria; phylum Bacteroidota; class Bacteroidia; order 2-12-FULL-35-15; family 2-12-FULL-35-15; genus 2-12-FULL-35-15. The sequence goes on from CAILDT010000101.1 coordinate 3,457, forward strand.
ATGGGAAATATTGGTACGTTATTTTTATTGGAGGAACATCTATTCAAAAGTATCGCACTTCTGATGACGGTTTTGTTGGCGAAGCAATACTCAACACCTATCAATTTCCTTTTATAACAGGCGAGTGGAGCACATTTGCATTTAATACTGATGGCAGTAAAGCATACATTACCGATTGGAGCAACACAACTAATTGTGATATTGCCGAAGTTGATTTGAATAATTTAACTGTAACGCATCACCTTGGTTTTAATGGTCCTCACGGCTCTTGCGTTTCTCCCGACGGACTTTATTTATACGCTTCGCAACAAAATAATAGTAGCCAGATTTATAAAATACTTCTCAGTGATTTTGATAATAATATCGGCTCCGTAAATTTATATGCTAGCGCGCCTCCATCCACTTATCTTAATTCACATCAGATAGTTTTTGCTCCCACTTCATTGGGCAATATCTATTATGTTACTTGTCAGGGTACATCAGAAGTAAGAGTAATGCAATACATTGCTGGAGGAAACGATACATTAATTAGAGTCATTTCGGTTGGTGCTAATCCGTCTGAAATGGATGTTTCTTCTGATAAACTATTCGTTACCTGCGAAGAAGATTCATTAACCTTTGCGGGTAAAATGGGTTCTGTATATATTATTGATATGACAACCAATCAACTTTATACTTCCTCTCCTTCTATTTATACAGGGCATCAACCACACGGCATTGCAGTGGATATGGATAAGAATTTAGTTTATGTGGCAAACAGAAATAAAACAATTGGTGGACCAGCTCCTCATCATACCTCTGTTTGTAGTGGTAAAGATGGTTACATCACCATTATTGATATTGGTCATAGTAACTATAAACTACTGCAAACAACCACAGGAACCGACAAGCGTATTGAAGTTTCCGTTGACCCTTACGAAATAGCCATCCGTAGATAATGCCTGAAATCAATAATGATAAAGCAATTATTTTATTCGATGGTGTTTGTAATTTCTGTAATGCTTCTGTCAACTTTGCAATAAAGCACGATACCAAGAACTATTTTTTATTCGCACCGCTCCAATCTGAAAAGGGAAAGGAGTTACTTATAAAATATAATATAGATGCAGAAGCTACTGATAGTTTTGTGTTAATAGAAGATGATAAAGCATACATAAAATCAACTGCCGCGTTGCGAGTAGTAAAACATCTCAATAGGTTATACCCTTTAATGTATACTTTTATTATAGTACCATCTTTTATCCGAAATGGTATTTATGATTATGTATCTCGCCACAGGTACAAATGGTTTGGCAGAAAGGAAAGTTGTATGATACCTTCGGAAGAAGTAAGAAACAAATTTATTTCTTAGATTTTTTATACTTTAGTTTCAAAATCTTTTTCTCGTAATCAATCACTGCACTATATTTTACCATAATATCAGAACCTATTACTCCATCCACTTCAGGCAAACCTACATTTTTATAAGATTCATTAACGTGAGATAAATCAAGCAACACAGCGTGATAATCTAAAATCTCAAGTTCTCCAAGTTTTATTTTTTTGATGGAAGTAGAGTGGCTATCCATACTATTAGTACCTAATCCCGATGTTGTTTCCGAATGTTTTTTAAATTTTTTAGCAGCAACAA
>CAILDT010000102.1 GCA_903833025.1 uncultured Bacteroidota bacterium
ACCCCTCACTTTTTTGAGCGATAATATGCAGTGCGGCTTTATCTGCTTTGATGCTTTCTTTGTCACAGATTTCCTGCAAATGCTCTACAGTATCATAATTCGTAATTCTCTTAAAATCAAAAATCTGACAACGAGAAAGAATGGTAGGAATAATTTTATGTTTTTCGGTAGTAGCCAAAATAAAAATAGCGTGCTTCGGCGGCTCTTCCAACGTTTTCAAAAACGCATTAAACGCACTACTCGATAACATATGCACCTCATCAATCACATATATTTTAAAATCGCCCAATTGCGGCGCATACCTCACTTGGTCAATCAAATTCCGAATATCATCCACCGAATTATTTGATGCTGCATCCAACTCAAAAACATTGTGCGACGCACCACTGTTAAACGACACGCACGATTCGCATTTATCACACGCCTCCGTATTTTCTGTTCGATTAGTGCAATTAATAGTTTTGGCAAGGATACGTGCACAGGTGGTTTTACCCACTCCACGCGGACCGCAAAATAAAAACGCTTGCGCCAAATGTCCCGTTTTAATAGCATTTTTGAGTGTATTAGTTATATGCCCCTGCCCCACAACAGTGTCGAACGTTGCTGGGCGGTACTTACGAGCCGATACTATAAAATTATCCATCTACTTTATTTGCTATTTAAATCAAACACTCAAAAATATTTTTTCTGAATGCTGACAAATTTAGAGATTAATATAAAACTACAAAGGTTTGTTTATAAATAAAAACATTAGCTCCCGCAATGGTTTGTTTTTCTGGTCAGTTACTTTGCCTTAAATTTTTGCTTGGGAAGATATACTCTGAAAATTCAATAAAATCATTACAAATGAAGTAATTATTTTGTCCATATTTAGAGATTAAATTTTCTGCTATGAAAATAGGATAAAATACTGATTATTTGTTATTACTTTGCTTAACTCAACAAATATACACCTATATATAAGGAGTAAAAAATTATAATTTACTCCCAATGTTAAAGAACCAGCTTGTTATTTCTCATTAAGATTCAATATCGATGTTAGCTTGGTAACCGTTCTTTAAAATTGTATCGGCTTGTTTCGTCGGTTTCTGGTGTAAACAGTGAGAGATGGAAACAAAAAAGCGTGAAATGTGTCTTACGCATTTATGTAAACCACATTTTACGAGAGAACGCTCACTTACAAAGTTACGTAATACACATTTCACTTTTTAAAGAAACAGAACACAAATAGAAGACAAGTAAATAAATTATAAACCAATTAACTTTTACTCCATTTCCTCTTCCAGCAATTGCATTTTGTACAAATCGAAATACACTCCTTGTTTATCCATCAACTCATTATGGTTTCCTTCTTCCACAATTTGTCCGTGATCCAGCACTATTATAGTATCCGCATTTTTAACCGATGATACCCTGTGGGAAATAATAACCGAAGTTTTGTTTTTCATTATTTGTTTAAGATGTTGGAGTATTTCCTCCTCCGTTTGGGTATCTACCGCAGAGAGACAATCATCAAAAATAAGGAGTTGCGGTTGTTTAATTAACGCACGCGCAATAGAAATCCGCTGTTTTTGCCCGCCCGAAAGAGTGATGCCCCTCTCCCCCACTATGGTTTCAAACTTTTCGGGAAACTCAATAATGTTGGCATATATAGCCGCGTTTTTAGCCGCTTGTTCTATTGTTTGATTGTCCTTTTTATCGGTGTTGGCACTAAAACTAACATTATTAGCAATAGTATCCGAAAACAAAAACACTTCCTGTGGCGCATATCCTATTTGGTTTCTCAGCGAATAAAGATGATGATTTTTAATGTTTTTACCATCAATAAATATCTCACCTGCATCCACATCGTACAGTCTGCAAAGCAAATTAGCAATGGTAGATTTCCCAGAAGCAGTGCGCCCAATGATAGCCAACGACGTATTTTGTTTGATAGTAAACGATACATTATTTAATGCTTTAATACCCGAATCGGGGTAAGTAAACGATACATTGCGGAACTCAATATCGCCTTGCAAAACGGTTTCTTTATCAGCAGTATTAAGTATTTCGGGTTTGGTATGCAAAAATTCATTGATACGCGTTTGCGATGATGCCGCGCGCTGAATAAGCGATGTAACCCACCCCAGCGATGCAATGGGCCACGTTAACCTATTCACAAATACTACAAACACAGCTATGTTACCGTACGTTATTTTACCTGCAATAGCTTCCATACCACCTATATATATAGTAAAAATAGTACTTAGCCCTATTAATAAAATCATAAATGGCTGAAAAAGGGCTTCCGTTTTCACTAATCCCATATTGCGGCGTTGGTATTCAATGCTCTTGTCGGAGAAATCTTTAATGGAGCTATCCTCACGCCCATAAGCTTTTAATACTCTTATGCCGGAAAAAGCTTCTTGTGCTTGGGTGGTAATATCGGAGAGTTGCTCCTGCACTTTAGTACTTTTTTTATTGATGATATTACTCACATAATAAATAGAAATAGCCAACACTGGCAACGGAAGTAGCACATATATACTCAATTTTACGTCAATGGCAAACATTACCGATATGGTTAACGCAAACGTAATAATAGTGTTTACCACATACATAATTGCCGGACCAATATACATCCGCACGCGACTTACATCTTCAGAAATGCGGTTCATCAAATCGCCAGTGTTGTTGCGTTTGTAAAAGCCAATATCCAGTTGCTGATAGTGATTAAATATCTCATTTTTCAAATCTTTTTCTATCAATCGCGACATAACAATAATTGTTTGCCGCATCAAAAACAGGAAGAAACCACTAACAATAGCAAGCCCTACAATTAAGCCAGCATACAACCACAGCTGATGATACGGGTTTTCGGAAGCAGCAGCATCAGGATTAATCTTTTTAAGATAATCGAAAGCAGTACCTACATATTTCGCTGAATAAACTGAAAAGAAGTTGGAAATAGAAGTGAAAACAATGCCGAAAATAAGCCGCCATTTGTATTTCAGCAAGTATTTATTTATGTGTTGGAGCGATTTCATAATAGTTTCTTGAACCAAATCTACTGTCTAATTTGGTGGCGCAAAGGTATTGTATTTTTATATTGCATTAAAGTTATGTTACATCCGTTAAATATAAAGAGATTTGAGTTTAAAATAAGAAGTGGAAATAACCGTACCTTTGTAAAAAAATAAAAAGATGAAAACAAAAGATATCATTAAAGAGATGCTCTCTTTGCCAATTGAACAAAGGGCAATTGTTGCTGATTCGTTACTGAAGAGCCTAAACCCTCCCGAAACGGAAATAGATAATAAATGGATTGCCGTTGCAAAAACAAGATTAGCCGAACTTCGCACATCAAAAGCAGAGGGCGTGAATGGGGAGGAAGTTTTTAAGAAGATATGGAAAAAGTTCTCTGAATGAATTATTCTTTTCATCCTGATGCAGAGCTGGAATTTGTGAAGTCCATTGAATATTATGAAGGTTGTGAAAATGGGCTCGGATACGATTTTGCATTAGAAGTTTATGATGCCATAAAAAGAATTATTGCTTACCCAAATGCTTGGCAAGTGTTGGAAGAAAACATAAGACGCTCCTTGGTAAATAGGTTTCCGTATGGAATAATTTACGTTTTTGAAAATGATGAGGTATTAATACTTGCAATTATGCACTTGCATAGAAATCCTGATTATTGGAAAAGCAGAAGTTAATTGGTCTAAATAAAATATTCGTTAAATAGTATTAATAGTATTGTATTTTGGTTTACTTTTGTCGGCTTTTAAAAACGAAAGTTGAGTATTAAAGGCGCGAAATTAATCAT
>CAILDT010000103.1 GCA_903833025.1 uncultured Bacteroidota bacterium
TATATTCGAAAACTATACTCACCTTTGTCGCCTCAAAATGAGATGAACAAATTAATTTAAACTAAATAAATAAACAATGGCGACTCCCAAAGGTACAAACTTAGACAAGAATCCGTTTACACAAGCAATGGAAAGTTCAGTACCAAACGCTTGTGAAATAACACAAGCGGTAACAGATGCACTTACCGACTCAACAGTTTCGGACGCAAGAATAACAGCATTAAAAAATTATTTAACGCCTAAAAATAATTCTTTTCAGGCAGAAGCAGCAAGTCAAACGGCTGATGTAATAACAAAAATAGCTGCTACCAAACAAGTAGTAATTACAGGCAAAGGAATGAGAGTGGCTTATAATAGTTGGATAAAGCAGATATATAATGTATATGATAAAGGCAGTGAGGAAGCCGACCGCTTGCTAATAGGCGGTGCTAAAGGGTTTTATACTGGGTCGAGAGCGGCAAGATTAATACGTGTAAATGCGCTTATAACAGCCATAGGTGCAGATACGGCATTGGCAACTGTTAAAGCAGAAATACAACTATATTCAACCGCATTAACTACTACCAAAGCTACGCAAACGGCAGGTAAAGCAACAGTTTTAGCCGATACTACTGATATTAATAATTTAAGAGATGTATGTACCAAAGGGCTTTGGTATGTATATGCAGGGCTGTTGATGGTTTTTATTGATAATCCTTCGAAAGCATTAGCATACTTTCCGATGATTTTAATTTATAAAGCAGCAAATCAAAAATACTATAGAATTCTTGTGCCTGCTGCAAGTATCCGGAAAATTTGTATCCATTTATTTAAAGCAGGAGAAACAGTAACGATGACAAATAATGGAACAGTTGATTTAAAAGTAGGTTTGGCATTAAATACAAAAACTGACGTATTGGTTTGGTTTACGCTACTTGCAGGCGAAACAAAAACTGTAACGCCTGATGAATTAGGTAATGTTGCTTTAAAATATGTGATGGTTAAAAATGAAGATTTGCTTGTTACTGGAGATATTACATTTATTATAAATGGTGCAGCATAAAAAAAAAGAATACAATTCAAAATAATAACGGTGAAATTATCGAAAACTCTCAAACTAAAATGTTTGGGAGTTTTTGTTTTTTATTATATTTATAAACTTTTTAAAACTAAATAAACAATGAAATTAATGATGAAGAAAAAAATTATGTTTGCCGGACTAATTGCTTGTTCTGTTATTAGTAAAACTAATGCGCAATTTACAACTGATTACACACCTATAAAATCCAGCGGTGCTATACCTACGGAGTTTTTGGCTACTGCAAGGGCAATGTCGGAGGAGGAAATAAAAACAATAGGGTATGGTAAAGACCACGATGCGAAATCGCAGTTTACCATTTATCAAAACTATTTTTTGCATAATTTATTGATGAATGGCGATGTGCTTATTAACGACCCGCTTACTAAATATGTAAATAAAGTAGCTGATGAATTATTGAAAGATAATCAGAGTTTACGTTCTCAACTTCATATTTATGTAATAAAAACACCTTCGGTAAATGCGCACGCATTTGATAAAGGATTTATTTTTATAAATGTTGGGTTACTTGCACAGCTCGAAAACGAAGCTCAGCTTGCTTATATTCTTTCGCACGAAATAACACACGTTGTAAAAAAACATTCTATTACTGAATATATAGAAAATATAAAGCTTGAGAATAATACATCGGATTACGACAGAGGAAGTGAAGAGGAGCGTAACCTGGCACGTTATCGCTTTTCGAAAGAGCAGGAAACAGAGGCAGATGTGGAAGGTTTGAAAATGTTGAAAAACTCTAATTATAGTATTAAAACTGTTAACGGTGCGTTTGATGTATTGCAATACTCCTATTTACCGTTTGAATTAGTTGATTTTAAAAAGAGTTTTTTTGAAGACGAAAGTTTGGTGTTACCTGATACATTAAATCTTAAAAAAATACAGGAAGTGAAATCGAATGATGATTACGATGATACAAAAAGTACCCATCCTAATATTCGTAAACGCCGCGGTGCAATAGAATCGGACTTAAAGGTGGATGACGAAGGAAAACGAAAAAAATACATTGTATCAGAAGAAGAATTTAAAAACGCAA
>CAILDT010000104.1 GCA_903833025.1 uncultured Bacteroidota bacterium
GCAAGCAGGTATTTACTTCGTGCAGACAACAGACTACAAGAAAAACATTACTAATAAAAAAATAATAATACAGTAAACGCTTGAAACACTTGACACGAAAGACAAAACTTCCCCCCGTAAGCGCGAAGCTGAAGCAAAGCCAGTGTGTTTGGGCTTCGTGATTTGTTATTCTTTTAAGCTCCAGCTGGAAAATCGTAATAGGTTATGCTTAAATAAAGAAAAGAAACAATTAAATAAAAAAGTCCCGCATTGCTGCGGAACTTTTTATTAGTAACCAACTAAAAAAAACGTCGATGAAACGTTTAATTGTGCAAAGATAGAAAAAGTAATGATTAACCGTTAATTGATAATATGCCAAGACCTTGGCGGAGAATGGTGAAATCGCCATCAGTACAATCGATAATAGTAGAAGCTTCGTTATTCCCATAACCACCCGCTATTACAATATCAACAATGTCTTTATATTTTTCGTGAATCAGTTCGGGGTCGGTTGTGTATTCTATTATTTCATCATCATCGTGCACAGAAGTACTCATAATAGGGTTGCCTAATTGTTTTACGATTTCAAGACAAATAATATTATCAGGAATACGGATACCCACTGTTTTCTTTTTGCTTTTGAATAGTTTTGGTACATTATTATTGGCTTCTAATATAAAAGTGAACGGACCAGGCAATGCTTTTCGCATTAATTTATAAGTAGCAGTGTCAATAGGTTTGGTAAAATCGGAAAGGTGTGATAAATCGGAACAGATGAAAGAGAAGTTTGCTTTTTCGGGAATAACGTTTTTTATTTTGCAGACTCTTTCTACAGCTCGTTGTTTGTAAATGTCGCAACCTATACCATATACAGTATCGGTTGGATATATTATTACGCCGCCATCGCGCAGGCAAGTAACTGCTTCTGCAATTTCATCGTAGTTAGGTTTGTCAGGGTTTATTCTTAAAAGCATTTATCATAATTCTATTTCTTGGCATCCGCCAAAAACTGCGCTAAACCGTTATCAGTTAATGGATGTTTTAGTAAAGCAATTATAGCACTAAGCGGACAAGTAGCAACATCAGCACCAATCAATGCACAATCAACAATGTGCATTGGATGACGAACAGAGGCGGCAAGTATCTGAGTTTTGTAACCGTAGTTATCATATATAATGCGGATGTCTTCAATCAATCGCAACCCGTCAGTAGATACATCATCTAATCTGCCAATAAAAGGAGAAACATACGTAGCACCTGCTTTGGCAGCTAATAGAGCTTGTCCGGCAGAGAATACTAATGTACAATTAGTACGGATACCTTTATCGGTAAAATATTTAATTGCTTTAATACCATCTTTAATCATTGGCACTTTCACTACTATTTGTTTGTGAAGCTTTGCAAGTAGTTCGCCTTCGCGCACCATACCGTCAAAGTCGGTTGCAATTACTTCGGCACTTACATCTCCAGTAACAATGTTACAGATATCTACATAATGTTTCAAAATGTTTTCATCGCCTTTGATGCCTTCTTTCGCCATTAATGATGGGTTGGTGGTTACACCGTCCAAAACTCCTAAGTCTTGAGCTTCTTTAATTTGTGCAAGGTTTGCGGTATCAATAAAAAATTTCATTTGTTTATATATTTATAATTATTTAGTTGCAAAGTTAGAAAATTACAGTTAAAGAAAATAAAAAAGGGGCAAGCTACTCATATCGCACCGCTCAACCTAGTACCTTTGCTTGCTTCCGCACCTGGAGGATTGAAGGGAGCTGGTCGTATAAGACTTACCCCGCCGCAAAAGTAGAAAGAAATTATGAATTAACAGAGATAAAAAAATAATATAGTTGAAAAATAAAGTTGCGCTTGATTAAAATATTAATTAAACTTCGGAATAATTTCACAAATGAACCGTTCGGTTAAAATATTATTCCTCCTTTTTTTACTATTAAGTATAGATGGTTTTTCTCAAGTTAGAAGGTGTTTGTCGCTTGCCGACAATGCTGTATTTGTTGCTGATTATGCTAAGGCAAAAAAATATTATTTAAAAGCATTAGCAAGAAAACCGGATAACTATAAAGCAAATTTAGGGATGGCAATACTTTTAACTGATTATATCGAAGACTATGAAAGTAGCTTGCCATACCTTGAAAAAGCATTAAAGACAAATCCTAAAAAAGACACTTTACCCGCTTTAATGTTTGCCTTAGGAAGAAACTTTGAATTTTTAGGAAAGTTTGATTCTGCAATTTATTATTTCCAACGATTAAAACGATATGAAGATTTGGATGATAAATTATTTGAAAAAAGAATTGACCAAAACATTAAGAATTGTGTTTATGCAAAAAACAATACAGAAGTAATATCAGCTAAAAAGCTATATGTTATTAATGCGGGAAAAACAATTAACACTGATATGCCTGAATACGTACCTGTGCTAACAGGTAATGGCAAAATGATTTTCACTTCGAAAAGAAAGGATGATGATAAGGAGAAAATAAATTTATATAATGGGCAATATTTCGAGAGTATGTACATTTCGGATATAAATAATGGACGTACTTCGAGTCCTAAGATGTTTACAATTCCTAAATCATTGTTGATGTCTAAATTAAGTATGAATGATGAGTCTGTAGTTTCAGTATTGCCCGATGGAAAGCAAATATATCTTTATAAGAACGGGAAGATATATCAGGGTGATTTGATGGCGTCCATAGAGCACCCACAGAAACTAGATAAAGTTATTAACTTCGATTATTATCAAAACCACGCTAGTTTGAGTAAAGATGGACAGACAATTTATTTTACAAGTGAATCAATGGCTGGTAATGGCAGCAACGATATTTATAAATGTACTAAAAAGGCAGATGGAAACTGGGGCATCCAGGGCAAGGATTGAAGAGCAATGGCTACGACAAAAAGATGGAA
>CAILDT010000105.1 GCA_903833025.1 uncultured Bacteroidota bacterium
AGATGTTATTGTAGGACCAAATTGTTCCGTCATTGTACTTAAATTTGCATCAGCTGCACTGACTGCAGCGCGTTCACTACTAACCGCATTCGCCAGACCACATTTCGTGCTAGCCGACATAGAATTACCTAGCGTAAACCCTTTCCAATCAGTAACTGAACCTAATATAATATCCTCATCTTTAGAAGGACAGGAACTATCCAATCCAAATCCAGAAACACTTTTCATCCGTGAATAATACTCATAATTAAGACTATGATCTCTCGGATTATTATAGCGAATACCGCCTTTAGTTATTCCTTCACCTTTTAATTGACATGTCTTGCCGTTTTTTTCATATTCAAAGCCCACGCAAGTAGGCTGGCTTGTATCAACCGTATCCGTTGCTGCATTAAAATTATAGGTAATACATTTTTGTTGACAGGCATTTGCATCACTTACTGCTGTCGCTGAGCCTAAATCATTACCAAACATACCGTAAGTTGTGCCATCCGCATTAACCAATGGTTTAAAATAAGCCGAATATGTTGCATTCGCAGTCGCGGACGTGCTGGCATAAGGTTGCATTTGCCCATATTCATTCACATAACCAATTTGATCCAAATTCTCTCTATTAGTCCACGGAATCGTATATAAATTCGAAGATTCGCTATTTAATGGTAGATTATCGGTACAGCCGAGTGTATTATAGACTACTTGTAAAGTATTATTGTTTAAGGTGGATTCATCCATTTCAATTTGCAACTCATTTGTGCCGGTTGCTACTGCTGCTACTGCTGCTACTACTGCTGCTACTACTGCTGCTACTGCTCCTGCTACTGCTGCTTCTGGAAATTCGGCTTGATTCACTGTAATGGTTGTTTTTTCATCATATTCTTTTAGAATATATTTTCCAGTTGAACCATAGCGTACCTTAGTATTGGCTGGCAGCGTAATACGGTCATTTTGAACCCCAATAGTTATCCAACGTTGCCCTTGCGCAGAAGAAGTTTGAATTATAGTGCCAGCGCCAGCGCCAGCGCCTACTACAGTTGAAACAACTGTTCCTTTTGTAGGAATAATAGCTATAGTCCAATTACTTGCAGCACTACCAGAGCCAGCAGTACCAGAGCCAGCAGTACCATAACGCACTAAGGTATTATTTTTTACCGTATTGTAAGATGGAAGAACTGTTGTCCATGTAATATTCGTCACAGGTGCTGTACCAAACATTTCTAAGCGACACTTGCCATTTGGTGAACCAATATATTGTCCTACCGCTAGAAATTCATCACTATTTAAATAACTGCGTTTAGCAAACATATTAGGATCGGTATTTTGTGCACCACCTTCTAAAATTGGTTTATAAGCGTCGAGCGCTAGCGCAATATCTGCTGATAAAGGTGTGGCGTTAAACGGTGCTTCTGTGCTATCCCATATTTTTTTATGTGTTGCATCCTTTATAGTTAAAATGCCATCGTCACCTAAATTTAAAGTTAAACCACTGCATTTTGAATTTAAATTCGTACAATTAAAATTAGCTGTTTTACCAACCGCATTTATTATGGCCGGTATATTTTTGACCTTCGGATCATTTCCGCATTTATAAGACGCATAAAAGGTTTGTTTAATGCAACCGTTTGCTGGATTCGGATTAGCGGGGGTATAGCCTATTGGATATAAATAGGATTGACTATTTGCGCCGATTCCTGCTGCAACAGCTGAACCCCAATTACCATCTGTTACATAATAAGTCATTTATATAAAAGTAATATTATTTTTATATAAGGATTATTGCATATAAGGATTATTGCATATAAGGATTATTGCATATATATGCATATATACTTAAGAAGCTTGAGCAATCATAAACGTTTGTTTCATAGCATCGCTCAGAAACTTTAAAGAAGGCGCGTTTGCTCCACTCACCGGATCTTTTACTTGAACCAATTGAGCACTATCCCAATTGCCTCCGGAGCCATCTTTAAATTGCAACGTCATACCGCGTGCTCGATCCTGACAGCAACCCTCACGATTATAATAATCTATTTGATAAACCGGATACTCTTGACCTAAATCTAATTGCCACCATTCTGTACCATATGAGCCTGAATGGAATATATATGGATAAGATCGTGCTGCTAATTGCCCATCAATCGCTCTTACTGGTTCAGTATACCAAGAATATTGACTAGAAGCGGTCGCGACAGCTTTATTATTATTTTGACTAGTCGCTACATTCATGCCCACACCATTACTAATAGCAAAAACTGCTAATTGACTGATTTGGATAAACATCCAAGGAATACCACTCGCATTAACACGAATAAACCGTATATTTACGGGTTTACCGGTAACATTTGTACAATTCGCCCCTAAAGTGGCAGTGATCGATTTCGGATTCAATGAACCGCCCACCATTTTATCACAATATTCGTATCCTGCCAGAGGCGCCGCAAATCGCGTACTTATATTATTAGGATTACTGGTATCCGCATCAGCGGTTGGTTTACTATTATATACGCCAAATGTGCCGTCCGAGAAAAACCCGCCTTGATCCACATCACTCGAATTCGCCAAAACATAGGCCACTTGCTTTACTGTATATTGTTTGGGCTCTCCGCTTAAAGTATTGCCTGTATAGCATTTAAATTTTGGATCGTCAGAAGTATCTTTGGTTACAGCAAAATAAGTGCTCGTTGGATTCGTCGATGAAGAAGAATAAGTTTGTGTATCGGCCGCCCATAATTTACACGCATTTATTGCTTCTTTCGTACCTGCCGGCGTATTGGCAAAATTATTTGGATAAGCTGCTGTAAAATTGACGCCAGCATCGGTTAAACCATGCAATGTATTATTTGAAGAAGCACCGTTGGCAACGCAAACGCCTTTGGTATACGGTGTTGCGGTTATTTTAGAAAAATCCATCGGCGTATTAATAAACATATTATAATTTTTATCGACACCATATTCTGAGGTCTTACCTAAATAAGTTTTCGTAGCTGTATTTAAAGAATCATATTTTGTATTATAGGTATTAATACCTTGGGCTAAATTGTCCGTCAATGTGACAGTCGTAGTGAAATCGCTGTCGCTATTATTTACTGCATCCACTGACGGAATATTGCCCATTATTCCTCGATAACCTTCTTTTGTTTTTATGTTTTTAATCTCTCGCTTTATTTTTTTTGATTTATTTTCTAACCATTTTAAACCATCTTGAAGAAACAATGACATTATAATATATATATTACATATAATTTTTTGGGGGATACCCCCACACCCATGGGGGATACCCCCACGCCCCCCAATATAGCAGCTCCAACCCTTAATTTTTGTCCGAGGTTTACCCTATATGGGGGTCAGGGGGTTACCCCATTATGTGGGGGTCAGGGGGTTACCCCCTTATGTGGGGGTCAGGGGGTTACCCCCTTATGTGGGGGTCTGGGGGGTTA
>CAILDT010000106.1 GCA_903833025.1 uncultured Bacteroidota bacterium
CATACTCAACTAGTTTAAAACTAGAACTTATCGGCAGCGGGGACCAATCTGGTACTTGGGGTACTACAACCAATACCAATCTTGGAACTTTGCTAGAACAAGCTATTACTGGTCAAACCACGATCACAATGGCTAATGCCGACTACACGCTTACCGACTATAACGGGGCATCAGATGAGGCTAGAAATGCGGTAATTATTATTACAGGTAGTCAAAATGCTACTTATAGCGTTATTTGCCCAGCACAACAAAAGCTATACATGATTACTAATAGTTTGAGTGCTAGTGCCACGGCTTATTTTAAACCTTCTGGTGGTTCTGCTTTAAGTATTGCTAACGGTGCAACTGTATTTGCTTATTGCACAGGAAGTGCAATGGTTGCTTTAAGTTCACCAACATCAGTTGCCAATATTACAGGTGGTATTGCAAGTCAAATTCCATATCAAACCGCAGCCAATACAACAGGATTTATTTCAAATGGAACAAGTGGACAAGTATTGCAATCAAACGGTGCATCCGTTCCAACTTGGATAGCGCAATCTTCTTTGGCAGCAGGTTCTGCTACAACTGCTACAACTGCTACAACTGCTACAACCGCTACAAATGCAACTAATTTAGCAACTACTAATTTTACTATTTCAGAATCTGGCGGTAAGTTATTAATTAAATATGGTGCTACAACAATTGCATCTATAGACTCATCTGGTAACTTTACAACTATTGCTAACGTAACTGCATACGGAACACCTTGAGGATTAAATTATGGCATTGAACTCATCTGGACCAATTAGTTTAGCAGGAACAACTGCTGGCGTTTCCATTGAAATAGAAAATGGCGGTAACGGCACAACTCAAATTAGTTTGAATGACACAGCCGTAAGAACTTTAGCTGGAGTTACCACTCCAGGTTCAACTATTATTATGCCAACTAACTTTTACGGAAAAGCTAATGCTTTTAATTATACAATTTCAGCAAATCAAACCAATCTTTGTATGCGAGCAGGGGCTGTAACCGCAGGTTGGAACCAAACATTATCTTTAATAGTAACCATTAATGCGGGTGTAAAGGTTTCCTCTAACTCAACAGGAACACCTGCATTAACTATTGCTGGAGCCTTTCCAGGAGGTGTTTCATTAATTAATAATGGAGTTGTTGTTGCCCAAGGTGGATGTGGTGGTGGCGTTGGTGGTGGTGGTGGTGGAAAAGGGGTTGACTGTTGTGGATATTACGCAGCAGGTAGTGGCGGAGGTGGTGGCAGAACAGGCTTAACCAATTCTTCAGGAGGTCCTCATGGATATGCTTCTGCTCCCTCCCCTTATCCTGGTTCTGCGGGAACATATTGTGCAGCAGGTCCTGGAGGTCCAGCTAATGTTTCATTTGGCGCTACTGGCGCTGCTGGTGGTCCTGGTGGGTGTTGGGGGGCAACAGGATCTGCTGGAGGTGGGGGCAGAGCCTCTGGAGGCGGAAATGGCGGTGCTGGTGGAAAAGCAACTTGCGGTGCTGGACCATATATTACTTGGGTAACAACAGGCACTAGAAATGGGAGTATTAGTTAATGTTAATTTATGCTATTCCTAATGCGGAACAATCTAATAATAATTATGTTTGTGATTCACAAGCAACTATAGACGCACGACCAAAAGATCCAGAAACAAACCAATATTATATTCCTGCATATTTATGTAGTGTTGGCGATCAATCACAAGCAAACGCTATTCTTAGTAATAATCAACAGGCATGGTTAACCGAACAAGCAATTTTATTTACCGTTAATTTGCAGACAACAGTTGAAGGTGGTGTAAAATGGACAGTTGTGGATTTGTCAACACAACCGCCTAATACAGATAGCCAATATTTTGTGCTAAATCCAACAACAGGAAAATATACTGAAGCTATCGGTTTAGACGCAGCAAAAACGTTATTCGCCCAAACACAACAGATTTATTTGGCGTTTACAAATATGAATCAATATACAACAATGACCTCTTGGAAATAATGGAAAATAAATTAGAAGGAATACCGCTTTTTGCTTGCCCAGTATTTATGGCAGATAAACCTGAGTTTTTAAGCGTAACTCGAAAAGTTTCTAAAAAATTCATTGATAAAAGAAAAAAAGAAGCGGAATTAAATCCTAATTATCCTGTTTATATGACAGAATCAATTAACTATGACCCAGAAATGTTGGAGTTTTCTAATTTTGTAGCCCAAGGAGCATGGGGTATTCTCGAAAGCCAAGGATACGCAATGGATTTTTTTAATACCTATTTTACTGAAATGTGGTCACAAGAACATCATCAAAATTCCACAATGGAAAAACACATTCATGGTAATGGCGCTGTTATATCTGGATTTTATTTTTTAGATGTACCAGACAATTCAAGTAAAATTATTTTTCACGAACCAAAAGATTCAAAAGTAATTACTAATTTACCAGAACGAGATATGAGTACTGCCACCCATGCAAGTACAATGATTCATTTTGTGCCAAAAGAAGGTCAATTAATATACGCAAACTCTTGGCTCCCTCATTCTTTTACAAAAAATGAATCTAAAAAACCTTTGCGTTTTATTCATTTTAATGTTGCTGTTTCTGCTGCAAATCAAAACCAAAATCAAAACAAACCAACAACAGTTGAGATTATATAATGTACTCGTTTTGGAAATGGGATAAACAAATCCCTAAAGAGTATTGTGATTTAATGCTTAAAAATATTGCTACAAAAAAATTTTTTGATGGTTCACTTGA
>CAILDT010000107.1 GCA_903833025.1 uncultured Bacteroidota bacterium
ATTTATACTTATTATTATAAATGGTGAAAATAACTTATTGGGATTTAATCAATAACCGAAATAAATACAGTATTGAGGAATTAGAAGCTAATCTGCAGCACTTGGAAATCAAGCATATCTTACAAACGCAAACCCTGACGGCAGAGTTCTGTGTCAAGTATGTTTTAAACGAAGATTATGCCTCTTGCCAAGAAGACTTGTATTTGCTCGATATTGGCTATGTTTTATATCATCAGAAACATTTGACGCGAGAGATATTGGAAAAAAAATTACAGGATATAGAAAGCGAATAAGCAGATAGAAGCGAATTTACATATAGACTTATTACATATACATACTTTTCCACGCCCCATTATCCACTTCTTTTTTTATGAGTTTATCAACAATTTCTGGTGTCACCGTCATCGGAAATTCGACTTTAATAGACATTTCATTTTCAAAGATATTGGTATCCGGCTTCATCAAGCGGTAGAGATTGAGTTTTGTATGGATAATCTCTAAACAGCGCTTCAAGGTCCTGACACCATCCTCCTTGTCGGTATAGTTGTCAATGATATAATGCATCGTCGCCTCTTCGATGATTATATCTTCGGTTTTGAATTTCACCTGTTCACAGATTTTCGGCATTAAATAACTATTGGCAATGGTCGTCTTCTGGGCTTGGTCATAACCTTTCGTCTGGATTTTGTACATACGATCGAGGAGAATGCGATTGACTTTGCTCTCGTCATTATAGCTGAATATGAAGAGACAGCGGCTCAGATCAAAGTCGATCTCCGAGAAATAGCGGTCGTGAAACTGATTGTTTTGGGAGGTATCGGTCAAATGCGTTAAGATGCCGGCGATTTCTTCACCTTTGGGTGTATCACTGATTTTGTCTAATTCGTCGAAATAAATGACGGGATTCATGCTCTTACATTTAATCAGCAGGTCGACGATTTTACCCCAAGTCGACCCTTCATATGTATACGAGTGCCCTTCTAAGAAACTGCTATCAGTTGCACCGCCGAGCGCAATGAAGGCAAAATCGCGGCCGAGAATCTTGCTAATGCCTTCTTTCACCAAGGTGGTTTTACCCGTACCCATCGGCCCTTTGATAGCGATAGCTGTACCAATCGCGCCAGGGTTGACGATCCATTGCCCGACCATCTGCATGATTTGTAGCTTCGCGTCATTTAAACCGTAGACGGCTTGGTCGAGTATTTGTTTGGCATTATCCATAAACGCGTGGCATTTTTCTACGCCATCATCGAGCGTAATGGGTAAGTTCTTATATTTGCCAAAGGGGATTTGCATGAACGTATCGACCCAATTTTTCATCTTGTAATATTCGCCGCCACCGGGTTCCATATAGCGGAGCGTGGTAATTTTCCGATATGCACTGGCTTTATAGTTGACGGGTATATCGGCTTCGAGGAGCGTTAAGCGATAAGGTTTATCGGTATAAGTGCTCTTGTGAATGAGCTCAATTTGCGCCAAGACGGATTGTTGTTCCCCGATAGACATTTTTTCATTGAAATATTTCAAATCATTCATGACATCTTTTTCTCTTAAGAGAGATTTGAGTTTTTGGGTATTTTTGGTCTTCTCTTTTTTCGACTCCTTTTCTTTGGTTTTCTTATATTGTTTCTCTTCGCCCTTGAGACGATCTATTAAACCTTTTACAATCGTGGAAGAGCGCTCTTCTTCGGATAAACCGCTGAACATATCTTTCATTTTTTGTAGGGCGGATTCATCACTGACAATGGATGTTTTTTTCACCGTACGTTTCTTCGCAACCTTTTTCTTTCCTTTTTTTATTATAATTTCTTCTTCTGATGCGCTTGCAGTGTCTGCTTCGCTTACACTTGCTTCGCTTACACTTGCTTCGCTTACACTTGCATTTGCTTCGCTTGCATTTGCATCCATTTCATCAGCATCCATTTCATCAGCATCCATTTCATCAGCATCTGTGTCATCAGCATCTGCTTCGCTTTCTGTGTCTGCTTCGCTTGCATCTTCCTCTGTATAATCATCTTCATCATACAAGGCTTCTTTCGGCGATTTATATTGTTGACCGAGCGAATCGTCAATGACAAAGGATATATTGAAATTGGTCGGTTTTGTTTTTTTCACCCTGTATTCCTCCACCTCCATATCGCTTTCGTCATCATCATCATCATCCGAAATAATCTTGCGACACGCTTTCTTTTTTGGCGCCGGAGGGCATTTCTTATTCGATGATTTTTTATGCTTTATTTGCTCTGGAACAAGCATAGATGCCGACGACACTTTATCTTTCATAAATTTGGACGGGAACAAGCCATAGAGAAACTTTTGATATTCCTTCTCGGCTAATTGGTCTTCACCATCGGAGCAAATGAAATCAGTATCTTCATCATCCTCATCATCCAAGTCAGTTTCGGTCTCAGTGCAGTCGGATTCCATAATATAATCAGCGTCATCCTCACTATCATCATCAGAGGACATGTGATTCTTATATTTACGGTTTGTTTCCTTCGTCTTCTTCTTATTCACCTTTGGCTCCGTAGCCGCTGAAACGACCTTCTTGGCAGAGGCACGAGTATTGTATTTCTTATCAGAAGTAGTAGCCATTTTGATTGATTAGTTTAAATATCTTCTTTTATTTAAACTAACTTGATTTCAATTTTTTCCATAAATGTTTCATAAATGTATAATGCCTGCATATTCTAATAACTGACGCATTCGATCCCAATCTTTTACTAATAATAATAAGAATAGGCGCGCGACTAAAGAGAGATAGAGCAGTACTTGTTTGTCATCAAATGACGGACTAGCTGGAGTCCATTTTTGATTAGCCAATTCATAGAGTAAGGTAGAAACATTACTTTGCGATAAAAATCGTGGCAAAACTGTCTCACAAAACCATGTTACATATTCTTTGCTGGATTCTGTTTCACAAAAATCTATAGTCGAGTAGACTTTACTTAAAAATTGAGTAGTATCAGATGGTATAAGTTCTTCGCCTTTTGATAAACGCTCCAAATTACGCATTAAAGGGTCGGAAAAATCTTGAAATAATCTGAGCGGATGCCCCGCAAAACTATGATGTGTTAATCTCTCATAGTTAATATAAGGATTAGAACTATAACCCCAAATATCCGCGATAGACTTATATTTTTCACTATAAATAGGCGATAATAGACAGGAACCTTGTATTCCTCCGGCTCTAGCTTTGGTATAGTGCGGCATATCGCTCGTTGGATCGCCCAGATATTTAATCCATCGTATTAATTCATCCCATGGTTTTTTATTTGGATAACCCCGCGGTGTCACCGTATCTTTAATAGGTGTTATTTCTTTTAGTACTTGATCCGCTGTTATATCAGATTTTGGTTTTGTTTTTTCTTTTGCCTTGGGCGAAGAGCCGCCACCAACTTTTCGTCTCTTCTGTGTTTTCTTTCCATTAATCTTTTTCAGTTTATGTCTTCTGTTTTTCATTTTCCTACTTGAATAACGCGTCCGCCGAGTCACCATTAATATTAAGGGAGAGAAGAAATAAATTATAATCTATTGTGAAAAAATTGAATTAAACATATCTTATTAATGTTATGGTAATATAAGAGACACCATGGCTTCAACACGAAACAAAAGCTCTATGCAAAAGCAGAATGCGACGCGAATCATTGGTATTCAATTCAGTATTCTGTCGCCAGATGAAATTCGCAAGGGCTCTGTCGCTGAAATTACCAATCGCGAAGCCTATGTGAATAACAAGCCTGTTATTAATGGTTTATTTGACCCGCGGATGGGTGTCTTAGAACCAGGCTTGATTTGTCCGACCGATGGCTTAGATTATATGCAAACACCGGGCTATTTCGGGCATATTGAATTGGCACGACCTTTATTCTATATCCAATATCTGAATACTATCATTAAAATCGCCCGATGTATTTGCGTGAAATGCAGTAAATTATTGATTAGCAAACAGAAGTATAAGCATTTGCTCAATATGTCGGCCGAAGATCGATGGGAAACGGTTTTCGCAAATGCGAGCAAGATTAAACGCTGTGGTGAAGATACTGACGACGGTTGTGGTTGCAAACAGCCCAGCAAAATTAAGAAAGAAGGTTTAGCCACCTTGATCGCCGAGTGGGAAAACGTCGAAGGGGTCACGGGCGGCAGCGGCGAAGAAAATGAGAAAATGGTGATGACCTTAACGCCGGAAATATTGCTAAAGTGTTTTCGGCGTATCTCGGACGACGATGTGACGTTTATGGGCTTCAGTCCGATATGGTCGCGACCTGATTGGATGATTTGCCAAGTGTTGGCGATTCCACCACCGGCGGTTCGTCCATCCGTAAAACACGATTCGCAGCAACGAAGTGAAGATGACATCACGCATATTATCGTGAATATACTAAAGGCGAATAAAACATTGCAAGAAAAAATACAAGCGAATGCGTCGACCAATGTGATCAATGATTGGACAACTGTTGTGCAGTATTATGTCGCCACTTTAGTCGATAATAAGATACCGGGTGTGGCGGCTGTGGTACAACGCTCGGGTCGGCCTTTGAAATCTATTAAAGAGCGCTTGGTCGGCAAGCATGGGCGTGTCAGAGGCAACTTGATGGGCAAGCGGGTAGATTATAGTGGTCGTTCAGTTATTACACCTGATCCGAATTTATCCGCCCGAGAATTAGGTGTGCCTTTGAAGATGGCGAAGAATTTGACGAAACCGAGTGTGGTGAATGCTCGGAATATCAAGTTCCTAGAAAAGTTGGTGCGCAATGGTCCCGATGTGCATCCGGGTGCGAAGATTCTAGAAAAGAAGAACGGCGATAATATATCTTTGCGGTATATTGATCGGGAATCTATTAAGCTGGAAATAGGGGACATTGTGCACAGGCATATGATGGACGGCGATTGTATTCTCTTTAATCGTCAACCCACTTTGCACAGAATGTCAATGATGGGGCATATCGTCAGGATAATGCCGATAGGCGACACATTTAGGATGAATGTTGCTTGCACCCGTCCCTACAATGCCGATTTCGATAAACTTAATCTCTGTCGAAAACAGGAGGCGTGAAAAGCGTGAAACCTCCTAGTAAATAAATTAATATATATCTGAGGCAAAATATATTAAATAGAAATATTATATAATATATAAATGGTAGAACATACAAAACCGGAAATTGTCATGAGATGTTGCTCAAAATGTGGTGAAATGAAAGATCCTGATAGAATTGTTAGAAATCGTAATGTCTGTAAAGATTGTTGCAATAAAAAGAAAAACGAGAATTATCGTAATAAAGTAGTAGATGATACAGAACAAATTATGTGTTCAGTATGTAATACATCAAAAAATGCTACCTTATTTATTCGTGGTTCTAAAAGGTGTAAAGAATGCAATAATATTAAGAGACGAAACGAATATCAGGAAAAAGAAGAAGTTCGTGTTGTAAAAATAGAACAAGCTATCAATTATAAGAAAAGGAGAAAGGCTATTAGAGACGAAAATAAACTAGCAGAAATTACAACGCTAGAAGAGGAAATTGGTCAAGATAATACGATATGCAAATATTGTAATGAGGTCAAGGCTAAAACTCGATTTCGGCATAATAGACTTAAGTGTAAAGATTGTGAAAGAGAAGACCCACCTGGAAAGCTCAAACGATGTGTGCGTTCAAGAATTCATATTTGTTTGGATGGAAAGAAAACCAAACATACACATGAATATTTAGGCTGTTCGCCCGCTGAATATTTGAAATGGCTCTTAAACAACACAAATAACTTTACATTAGAAAATTACGGAAAAGTATGGCATATTGACCACGTAATTCCTTTATGTAGATTTGATATTCAAAACGAACAGGAATGCTTAATTGCATTTAATTGGCGAAATACAATGCCATTACTTGCAAAAGAGAATTTAGCTAAGAATAAGAAGATATTGAAACCACAAATTGAACAACATTTAAACAAATTAAAAACCTACCATACAGAAAATAATATAGAATTGCCCCAGATATATATTGATTTATTTGCGAAACATCTTGCAGCGGGAAACCCCTTAG
>CAILDT010000108.1 GCA_903833025.1 uncultured Bacteroidota bacterium
CTCTTTCCCTACACGACGCTCTTCCGATCTGCCAAATTATTACGCATCTAAATCAACCAATTATGATATCGTTCTGCCTTCTATGCAAAAAAATGTCATTAGTATGCGTGTTACTTCAATAGAAATGCCTATAACTTATTATGCCGTCTCTCGTTATAATGGTAATTCTTCCTGCCTGATTATGGATTTAAGCAATAATGGGTATGGCTGGCTCTTAACCTTACCTGATGGTAACTATGAACAAGTTTGGGCAAAAAATAGTAATGCAGCGAATATAGAAACGTGTATGAATAATGCCATCAGTAATGCGGTGCCTGTTATAATAAATGCAAACGGTAATTCTACACCAAACACCACTTTTAGTAGTTTAACCTCAGCAGATTTAGTATTTAAGGTGGATCATATTAGTGGGCGAGCCATTTTTACAGCGGTTGCCGGCGGTGTATTAGACCCTGCAGGTTTCACTCTCCGGTTTAATGTAGATAACTATGGTAATTTAAATTTAGATGCCAATATTCAAATGCGATTAGGTTGGCAATTGGGTTTTCGGTCGGCCGAATATATAACTACTTCGTCGTGTGTTTCCGAAGGTATTTGTTTAATCAGTGGCCCTCGATACGGTTTTATTGCGATAAATGATTATCAAAAAAATACAGGGCCTACCCATATTGTTAGTTATGCGAACTCTGTATTTCAAGATAATATTATTACTCGCATTAATTTAGCCGAATTACAAGCGGATTTTGGCGTGTATCAAAGTAGTAGTGACCCAGGATTAAGCACACAATTAAACAGAACGCGTGAATATTTTGGACCAGTTGATATTCAGCGATTACATATCTCTCTTTATGATGAATTTGGTCGCATTATTGATTTGAATAATATGGATTGGTCTATTACTTTGGCATTTGAGATTCTGTACAATTAAATCATGACATCAGTGTCTGTATGCTCTTGCAATTCTGCTAACTCTTTATGTACTGGAAACTCTTGATGTGCTGCTAGATCTTGCTGTGCTGATAAATCTTGCATTGCTGATAAATCTTGTGATTGATAACTTCTAAATGCTACTTTTTTTGCTGGGTTATTATTTAATGCTTCATGTAATCTCTCTATTTCCATTTGCATTTGCATTTGCATCATATTAACTTGTTTCTGTTGCTCTTGTTGTTGCCGATTATCATACGGATTTTGTCTAGCGGATTGCGCCTGCATACCAAAATCATCTCTCGCTAAAGCGGGTACTGTATCCAATTTTAATTTTTTTAAAATAATGTTTAATTCATCACCTTGTTTTTTATTTTCCTTATAAGCAAAAGAAGAAAATTGTAAACAAGCTAAACTCAAGCACGAAACACTTCCTGAAATAAAGCTGAGAGTATCGTCGTGATAATAACCAGCAGAAAAACTTAAAATACTACCGAGCGCCACCATCACTTTTGAAACCGTTTCAAAAGTAATACCCGTTTTTCGCCAACATATTTTACCACCGATTGTATTCGTTACGGTGCTAACATAATAAGGCTGAACTAAATTATCTATAATAGTTTTACGAGTTTCGTCGCTAATCTCTATTTTTTCATGATTTTCCATTTTATATTAGTGAAGTGTAAAACTCTTAGAGTGAAGTGTAAAACTCTTGCACCTTTTTATTGACTTTAATTTTCTGCGGATTAAATGCGGTTAAATATAGACCGTCCAAGCTTTTTACTCGAGATAAAGCGACATAAGTTTGACCGCATTCAAATATATTGCTCCCTGCATCAATCTGTGCCATATCTAAAGAAACTCCCTGCGCTTTATGTATGGTAATTGCCCACGCATAAATAAGCGGCAACTGTTTTATACCAATTGTCGGGTGATGTTCACTAGTCCATACGTGCGTGCCGACCGTGCGCTTGGCGCCATTATTGAATTGCACTAATGGTAAACCCCCGACAAAATCTATGACTGTGCCTTGGCTACCATTCACGATAGGCTCTGTACTCTCCATATCTAAATTGACAATACACATGACTTGAGTGCCTATTTTCAAAATGATTTCTTTATCGGCCATGATACTATTGGTTAAATATTGAATTTCTATTTCCTTTTGC
>CAILDT010000109.1 GCA_903833025.1 uncultured Bacteroidota bacterium
GGCTCGGTGTTGTTTTGTTTTTTCATTCAGTTTATAAATTATTAAATTGATGATGAACAACGAACAACCTTTGTCCGAAGCGTTAAACACTTTTAGAAAAAAAATAATAACGAGTAATTTATTTCGACATATAATATAAAGGATGGAGCAATTTGATAACGTAAAACAGTTGTGTTTATTGTGCATCACCCCCCAACCCTAGTATTCTACCACCCTCCAGCCCCCTCCTCGAAAATAAGGAGGGGAAGACCAAATGCTAAAAGCATTATAACACTTGGTATTTCGGAAGTAATTCCCCCTCCTTTCTTTAAGGAGGGGGGTAGGGGGTGGTCGGCTAATAAAAAGCTTTGCTAATTAAAAGGCACATTGCCACCTTGCGGGTTACTTGGCTCGGAGTTTAGCTTTGTACCTTGCGCAATAACTATTACATTAATCAACTCTCCGGGCACCTGATTAATAATAGTTTGGCGAGTTGCACCATCTATCGAAAGCCAAATAGCCCTATCAAAATCGCCTTTGCCATACCATACAATGTATTTTTTTACATTAGGTACTTTAGTTATTACAACACCCAATTTCCCTCTTCCCTTGGTATAATCGAGGCGAAACGATGGTGTATCGGGTTGCCCGTCGTGTTTCACAGGGTTACCTTTTGTGGCCACCCCGGTTAAACTGAAGAGTGGGAGATTTCCCAAAGATAGCGTTCCGCAATTATTGATTAAAATAGTAAATTGCTGACGAAGTTGCTTTTTATACATATTTAGCAAAATACGTTCAGGACCTGTAACATCTTTTCTGTTTTTAGATGCTAACGGAAACAATGCTTCATAAATAAGCACTACCGATGCCACAGTGGGTACACACGTTGCAAATTCAGGGATTGTAATGATGCGACTGAATTTATCATTTACATAATTACATAAATTTACAGCATTAAGCTTTGAAAGCTTAGGAGCCGGGATGATGTTGGTGAAGGGTGGCGGAGGCAATAATGAAAGAGCAAGCCGACCAGCTTTTGTTTCTTTTTTAATTGCCTCTTTTTGTTTTTTAGTTAGCCGTATCGGTTTCGGTTCATCATCCTCTTCATCTTCTTGCTTTGTAGCTGCTTTTTTACGTGCCACTTTTTTCTTTGGCTTTGCTTTTTTCTTTGGCAATTTACCTTTTGGGCTGTCATCAATTTTTGTTACCGACATCAGTACAATAGCCAAAAACATTAACATTCTTTTACCGAAAATTCCGGTAGCACCGTGTTCCGAAGAACCTTGCAGATTTCCTGTACCATTATTACTTGCTGCAGCAATTAATAATCGATTTGCTTTCCGAGCATTTTTTGCTCTCAATGCCTTTGCTCTTTTTTTTGATTTTTGCATTTTGTTTAAATTTTTATTTTTATTAATAGTGATTAACTCTGCGCCAGTAAACCGTTTTAGAAACTTACTGTTGTTAATTCTGGTGCAAAACTACTGTAGCTTCTCCACCCCAACTATTATAAATCAATTAAAGTACTTAAACTCGTCCGATTCGAACATTATTTTTAACTTTTAAA
>CAILDT010000110.1 GCA_903833025.1 uncultured Bacteroidota bacterium
CATAATTAAGTTCCATAAAAGTAGCACCAGGAGCCACGTCCAAACTATTTTTATAATCCAACAAACCATTTACTCCTACTTCCCAACCTCGCCAATTTTTATATTCTCTGTTATAATCGTGCAACGAATCTTTTAAAGAATGACGCCCAACAATCTCTTTATCCTCATCCCCAATAATCATATATTTCTTTTTGCCTAATTTAAATTTGGTAGTATCGCTGGCTGTTTCCTCACCATTGCCACTTTTGCTTTCACGCACAGAACCTGCACCGGTAATATTTACAGTCCTTTCCGTAGGGTTGCCTTTATAAATAACCGAGCCAGCACCCGAAACATCAGCATCTATGCTTTGTTTCACATTCACTTTTGCATCGCCTGCGCCCGAAGCTTTTATTTTTGCTTTATCTGTTTCCAAGTTCGATGCTTTTAAATCGCCCGCGCCAGAAACATCAGCCGTTAATAGCTGTGCAGTGCCTTTCAATGATACATCACCTGCGCCACTTATATCGGCCTTTATTTCCGAAGCTTTTAATTCCAAATGCACATCGCCTGCGCCATTCGATTTTATAATCAACTTATCGCACGCTAATTGATTTTCTGTTTTTACATCAGCCGAGCCAGAAACATCCAGCGACGACAATGCTTTTACGCCTACGGAAATAGTTATTGCTTTATCCGATTTAATATTTCCTTCGGCATTAATAATAAGTATTCCGTCTTTCACATCTATTTTAATTTGCGATTGCACATTATCGGGCGCGTCCACTTTTACGGTATTTGCATCGCTTTTCGATATTAAAACTTTAAAAGCATCGCCAACTTTTATTCCCGAAAAATCGCCAACTGGTCGGGTTTGTTGTGCCAATGTGGTTAATGCGCAGGAGTTAATCATAATTCCTACAAGTAGTGTTTTGATTTTGATTTTCATAATTAGTTTGTTTTAGTTGATTTTGAAGTATAACGAATAGGGAGATTAATTTGTTACAGTTATTTAATTTATTTCCCTTCCTCAATTTCTCCTTTCTGGCAAAAAATAAAAATAACTCTTGATTAAACTTCTTTTTTTTCTCCGCTACGCGAAATGAAACACTTTGTGTAACTTACTAAGTGCGCCTCCGGCAGTCGGTGTGAAGTACGCACGTTTTTTTTCTTCATCAGTAATTTTGAAGATTATCACATCGTCGGAAACTTATCCCAGAGGGATTAAATGTTTATAGAAACAAAAAAGATTCCGCTGGGAACACAAACCCGATTTATTGCAACTTGGAAGGCGTAACAAAACGCCTTGATGAGCAAGTGTAAATTCCAACGTTTTTCTTTCCATTTTAAATCCGCCTTTTTCATTTTTATGAACGAGCGGATTTTTTTGTTTTTATACCCTAAGGCAGAAAATTTTTTGGGCTTGTGTATATATAAGAGTAAAATAAATTCCAAAAAACAGGCAAAAGTTGTAGGTAAGGTTAGTCAAAATTCCAAAAAACAGGCGGAAGTTGTAGGTAAGGTTGGTCTGTTTTTTAAAAAACAGACCAACCTTACCTACTTTTTCGGGCAATTTTTGAGAGAAATGAAAACATCAATTTCAGAAATAAGTACCCAAAATCCGAAAATAACACCGTATTTCTTTAAAAACAGTATCAAAAATCAATAAATTAACCTAAAAAACAAAAATCGTTATGAGTGAACTAGTAAAAAATCCAAAAAGTGACAGTAATGTTTGTGCAACTTTGGTAGCCGCAAACGAAAAACAACAATCTATCCGCAGTCGCGAGCGTCATTTCCGCTCGGTACTATTATTCGGGAGCGTCCCGCTCCCATTAAAAAACAAAAAACTCCTTACAGAAAACGTAAGGAGTTTTTTTATGTAGTTAAACCAGCGGAAATGTTGCCACCCAAATTTCGCTCCCCAAATGCAACCTTTTTGGTAAAAATTACCTCTATATAATAGATGAATTTTAATTTTAATAAACTGGTGTTTATTTGTGTTTTGTTGGCGGTGACAATTGCTGCCAAGGCGCAACTAACAACAAGTACTGCCTTAACACCCGCTCAAATGGTGCAAAATGTGTTGCTAGGTACGGGCATTACCGCTACCAATATTACATACACAGGTGCGCCATTGGCAAGAGGAACTTTTAACGGCACAGCTTCTAATTTGGGGCTTACCACTGGTGTGCTGCTTTGCACAGGGCACGTTGCTAATGCGGTAGGACCAAATAATAATTCGGGAATTACCAATGTTAACGGCTTCCCTGGCGATGCCGATTTGAATATTATTTGTGCCCCAGCTGCCAGTCACGATGCTTGTATTTTAGAGTTTGATTTTATTCCTCGCTCCGATACTGTTAAGTTTCGCTACATTTTCGGTTCCGAAGAATATATGGAATATGTAAACTCACCACCTTTGCCGGCTACTGTTAATGATGGTTTTGGTTTTTTTATTAGCGGTCCGGGTATAAGCGGTCCGTTTAGCAACAATGCAAAAAACATTGCATTAATCCCTGGCACTGCCTTGCCGGTGAATATGTATAATGTGAGTTTAAATAATCATTCGCAATATTATTTTGATAATGGTAATGGTGCTGGCAATGGCACTGCGCCTGATGGGTTAACGGTTCAGTACGATGGATTTACGATTCCGATGACGGCAGTTTCGGCGGTGCAATGCGGACAAACATATCATATAAAAATTGCTATTGCTGATGCGTTCGATTCATCCAATGATTCGGGAGTTTTTTTGGAAGCAGGCAGTTTTTCGAGTTCGCGAGATATTGTGCTTACCTCTAATACGTGGCTTAATAATCAGCCATCAGCAAGCGATACCCTTGTTTACGAAGGATGCGGAAAAGCGAGAATACATTTTCAACGGTTGGGTACACCTTGTAATTTACTTTATCCAGATACGGTTTATTATACCATCAGCGGAACCGCTACTAATGGCGTGGATTATACCACTATTGGCGACAGCGTTTTATTTGCCGCCACTGTGGATACTGCCTCCATTCAGCTAAGCACAATCCCTGATTTGTTGATTGAAGGAAACGAAACCATCACTTTAAATATTATAAACTCTACTCCGCCAGCTTCTATTACACTTACCATTGTCGATGCTCCGCCACTATCCGTTAACCTTAATCCCGATACGGTTTTTAACTGTCCGCCACCAAGTTTGCATTTAACAGCAGTAGGCACAGGCGGTGCAAGCACGTTGGGATATTCGTATAATTGGGTAAATGCAAATAGCAATACGGCAAATGCAACAGTTAATCCCAATCAAACCACTACCTATTACGTTACCATTACCGATGCCTGCGGAAATACAGCAACCGACAGTATGCACGTAATAGTTACTGCTTACACACCTTTGGTGGCAACGGCATCTCACGACACAGCAATTTGTTATGGCAATTCGGTTACGTTATGGGAAAATGTTACTGGCGGACGACTTACTTATACTTACCATTGGAACCCTGGCGGAACAACCAACGACTCGCTATTGGTTACTCCTACCATTACCACCACATACACCGTAACCGCTACCGACCAATGTGCGCAAACCGTAACGCAGCATATTACGGTAACCACGCATCCCATTCAGGCATTATTTACATTCGATTTTGCATCCAATCAAAATATTCAGTTTCATAATTATTCTACCGGAGCAACTTCGTATTACTGGAATTTTGGTGATAATTCGGCTGATTCAATCTCTTATCTCGATAACCCAACACATTATTTTTCGCACGATGGAACTTATATTGTAAAACTGATTGCAATAAATAATCAAGGATGTAAGGACTCTATATTCCAAACTTTAGTAATTTTACCTGATTTCTATTTTTACTACCCTAATTCATTTTCACCAAATGATGACGGAAAAAACGATATATTTACGGGCTATGGAATAGGAATCAAAACGTATAA
Source organism: uncultured Bacteroidota bacterium (assembly GCA_903833025.1). GTDB lineage: Bacteria > Bacteroidota > Bacteroidia > 2-12-FULL-35-15 > 2-12-FULL-35-15 > 2-12-FULL-35-15. The sequence continues at coordinate 3,922 of CAILDT010000110.1, forward strand.
GATGACAATTTATAACCGCTGGGGCGAATTGATTTATTATACTACTGATATTCAAAAGGGCTGGGATGGCACATATATGGGCAAAGAAGCAGAGGTAGGAGTATATGTTTGTATCTTTGATTTAGAAACATTTAATAATAAAGAAACCAGAAAAATAGGCAACGTTAATTTAATCCGATAATTTAAAAACCAACCAACAATGAAAACAACAACTACATTATTCAAAAAAGTCATCCTAGCTTTAACTGCTATTTTAATAGTTAGTACTGCTGATGCACAATTAACAACAAATACGGCATTTACACCAACTCAATTGGTGCAAAACATTTTAGTTGGAGCAGGTATTACA
>CAILDT010000111.1 GCA_903833025.1 uncultured Bacteroidota bacterium
ATCTCATATAGATTTTCTACTCGGTTCGGTAGATAGTTGAACCCATCCATCCAAGCACAAATTGCCTTCTCGGTGTTCCCCATTCGCTTATGAGCAAACCCCATCTTGTAATAACTATACCACACTTCTTGGTCCCATCCACCGATTTTAATTCGCTTTTCGTAATTCTCGAGAGCCTTTTCATTGTTACCTGAATCCAAATAACTGTTTGCCAGATAGAAGTGATAACGGTCGTGATTCGGCTCTATAGCAATTGCTGCCTCCAGCAATCGTACATCGCGCTCAAATTTGTCGCTCTTACAGCCTCCATCACCTAGGTCACTTATAAACAGTTCATTTTTTCCGAACGATTTGGATTTTGTCCCATTTGGTGACGATACATACTCATGAGTAACACCTACATAATGAAATGCCTCGTCATTTTTAAGGATACGAACATTTTGATAATAAAAATTATCATTCCCTTGAAGAACGTGAAAAAGTTCATGATCACGCAACATCTCCTTCTTAAAACCTCTAACTTCTAATATCATATCAGCATCCATAAGCAATACATAATCGGCCAAACCTAGACAACTTTTGAGAGCAAAATTTCGGTTGTGTGCAAAATCCTTGAATGGCTCGGTTACTACAACACCCTTGATGTTTTTACTATCAAAATATTGCTTGATTATGTCAACAGTATCATCAGTTGAACCAGTATCACAAATACAATATGTATCAATAACTGATAAAACAGAGTCAAACAATCTAGTAATAATTTTACTTTCATTTTTTACGATCATATTTAAACACAAGGTTGGGACATAATTCTCGTCTTCTTTGAGGTTCAACTCCATAATTACTATTAATAGTATTCTGTTTAAATTATTATAGAATAAATTATATTGTATAATTATAGTATGGCGTGCACACGATTTTATTATGACCCTTGTAGGACTAAGAAACAGTTACAACAATCAACTGACCCGGGAAGGTGGATTTTGAATGTGCCTGGGAACGGCTCAAACCCATGTTATATAGAAGACCCCCAAATTATTATTCAAAAATGGGGTGCTAATTTGAGGACAAATACTATCAATTTGGAGAGTGACCTATTGGGTGTAAATCGGCAGATAGGAAGAGATTGTTTAGGAAAAGACAATTACAAGAGTTATAACGTACCGAATGAACCCATACAATATCCTACATGCGGAAATCTATTCACAGAACAATCCAGAGCAATTGCTCCAGCATGGATGGTTCGAGACAAAGAACAAGTAGATTGGTATTATCCTCCGTTGAACCCACAGGAAAATACATGTATGTCCTTTTCCAATAACCTGAATACACGAATTTTAGAAAAGGATTATTTTACCCCCAAGAGAGATTGTGTTATCAATGAGACAAATAATCTGTTACCTACAAGTTTTAATTTGATAAAAGGCGGGTATGCCGGTGGACCTAATACATGTGCTCAAACGAACTCTTGTCATTTTACTGCATAACAACCGCTATTTATCGTTTTTTTGACCGTGGTCTAGATTTTGCTCGCCGCCTTTTTTTGCGTGTTTTACGAACCCCTTTCATTTTATTTCCACCCAAATAACTTGCAATATTATCA
>CAILDT010000112.1 GCA_903833025.1 uncultured Bacteroidota bacterium
GTCCTGTTTGGGCGGCTTTTGCTTTTCGCCTAATCATTGTCAGTTACTTTCTTAGCTGTAATTGGTATCTTTAGTTAAATTATCTATTGGCAAAGTAAGGCATGTTCAGGCATCAGGGTAAGGCCCGCACATTCACACATAATACCAATTATACTTGTAAATCACACTAAATAATATTACCTTTGCTATATGGCAAAGGCACTAAATGTTGTTGTAAAAGAGAGCGTAAAAGATCTCAAATCAATTCAGAAACAAAAGCCGTCGTATTACAGTCGGATACAGATGCTTCTTCTTATCAAAGAGGGCAAGTTCGTTACTAAAGATGCGTTGTCAGAAGCGTTGCAGGTGAGTACTCAGTCTGTGCATATCTGGCGTACTAAATACAATGCCGGGGGTATTGATCGGCTGCTCGAAGATAAGCGTGGCGGTAAGCCAGCACAGATTACTGCTCCAATACACGAACGCCTCAGCACCCGTCTAAATAGTGGTAAAGAAGGATTTAAGTCCTTTGTTGAAATACAAGAGTGGCTCCAGGAGAATTTTGGGATAGAAATGAAATATCAGGCTTTGAATAAGTATATAAAGCGCAAGTTTGGTGCTAGACCTAAAGTGGCTCGCAAGAGTCACATCGATAAAGATGAGAGCGCTGCGGCGTTATTTAAAAAAACTATCTGGGGAGCTAAAACATATTAAAAATGATATAATAAAAAGTGGTTGCAAATCTGTGAATTTGTATTTTCAAGATGAGAGCAGGTTCGGGTTGATGACTATTTTGCGCCGAATGATAACAGCCAAAGGGGTAAAGCCAATTGCTCCTTATCAGCACAAATTTAAGAACCTGTATTTATTTGGTGCTTTCTCAGGTATTAATGGCGCACACTTTCTTTTAGAGATGCCTTACTGTAACAGTGATACATTCCAGGTGTTTCTTGATCTGTTTGCTCAATCCGATCCCAATGAATTTAAAATTCTAATCCTTGACAATGGAGCTTTTCATCACGCCAAGACCTTAGCCATACCTGATAACATAGCACTACTGTTTTTACCGCCGTACAGCCCAGAGTTAAACCCGGCAGAAAACATGTGGCAGTATATAAAGGGCAAAGTGAGCATGGGCATTCACCATACACTTGAAGAACTCCAACAAACAATATCTGAATCAATACAAAATCATCTCAATAATTCAATTGTCAAATCAATTTGCGGTCGCGAATTTTACACCAATAATTTTCGGTGTGCTTTTAATGTCTAAATGGTATAATAGCATTTGCGGGTACAGTTAATGCTGCTTTATCAGAATTAATGGTGTGCCAATGTTTGCTTTCGCTTTGTGCATGGACCTTGGTTGTGAGCAATACAGATAGCATTGCCAGACAAATGATGGTATAATTTTTCATGTCGTTTTTTTTACAATAATAGCTATTTCTTTTCAACCTTGGCTTTCACCACTATCCACTCATTAATATTCACCGTAAAGGGCATGTTGCCTATTTTCACAACAGCTTTTTTATCACTTAACTCGGTTACCGTGCCTA
>CAILDT010000113.1 GCA_903833025.1 uncultured Bacteroidota bacterium
GTGGATGTTATTATCCCTGTTTCTGTTCCTAATCTTTATACGTATCGAGTTCCTTACGATTGGAATGATGCCGTGGCGGTGGGTAAACGGGTGGTGGTGCAATTTGGCAAAGGGAAATTGTATTCGGCACTTATTCGTAATATCCACGAAACACCTCCAAAACAGTACGAATCGAAATACATAGAAAATATATTAGATGAACAACCGATTGTAAATCTTAAACAATTTGAACTATGGGATTGGATGTGTTCTTATTATATGTGCACCATCGGGGAGGTAATGGTTGCTGCTTTGCCAGGAGGTTTACGATTGGCAAGTGAAAGTAAAATAGTTTTGAATCCGCAATTTAATCCGCAGAAAAACGAAATAAATTTATCTGATAAAGAATATTTAATTATTGATGCGCTAGAGGTAAGAAACTTACTCACCTTAAATGACGTGGCGCAAATAATCGAACAGAAAACTGTTTACCCACTAATTAAATCTTTAATAGAAAAAGGAGTTGTATTAATAGAAGAGGAATTAAAAGAAAAGTTTAAACCCAAAATAGCAACCTTTGTTAGGATAACTGATTATGCGGATAAAGAAGAAAACCTAAAAACAATGTTCGATTCGTTAGAAAAAAAGGCAGCGAAACAATTGGAAGTGGTGATGGCGTACATTGCATTATCAAAAAGATATACCGAAGAAAGAATAGACGTAAAAAAATCGGACATACTGAAAATGGTGATAGGAGGGGAGGCGGCATTAACTGCTTTGGTAAAGAAAAATGTTTTCACTTTAGTTGAAAGAGAAGTAGGAAGGTTGGCAAGTTTTGAAAATGAAAATAAGATTTCGGAATTAAATGAAAAACAAAAAGAAGTTTTAAAATCAATAGATCAAAATAAAAAAGATGTAACGTTATTGCACGGTGTTACTTCTTCGGGAAAAACAGAAATTTATGTCAAACTAATAGAACAAACACTTGCAGAAGGCAAACAAGTTCTTTATTTATTGCCTGAAATAGCATTAACAACACAAATAATAAACAGATTAAGAAAATATTTTGGTGATGCTGTAGGTGTTTACCATAGTAAATTCAATGAAAACGAAAGAGTAGAGATTTGGAAAAATGTGTTAGATTCAACTTCTAAATCACGAATAATTATTGGTGCCCGTTCGGCATTATTCCTGCCTTTTAGTAATTTGGGTTTGGTAATAGTGGATGAAGAGCACGATACTTCATATAAACAATACGACCCTTCGCCGAGATATAATGCAAGGGATGGTGCAATTTATCTGGCACATATTCATAAAGCAAAAACATTGTTGGGGTCGGCAACGCCGAGTTTAGAAAGTTACTATAATGCAATGGAAGGCAAATATGGTTTTGCAGAAATAACTGAACGCTTTGGTGGTGTGCAAATGCCAGAGATATTTATTTCTGATGTAAAAGAGGCGCAGAAAAAAAAAGAAATGAAATCGCATTTCACACCCTTGATGTTAGATACAATTACTTTAGCATTGGCGAAAAAAGAACAGGTTATTTTATTTCAAAACAGAAGAGGATTCGCGCCTCAACTGGAGTGTAATATGTGCGCTTGGGTTCCGCAATGTATTAATTGCGATGTGAGTTTAACTTATCATAAAACTACAAATCAATTGCGCTGCCATTACTGTGGGTATGCTATTAAACCACCTACTAAATGTGTTGCTTGTGGCGAAATTGATTTACGATTGAAAGGTTTTGGAACAGAAAAAATAGAAGAAGAATTACAAATATTTTATCCAAAAGCACGTATTGCCCGTATGGATTTGGATACTACCAGAAGTAAGTTTGCACACCAGCGCATCATTCAAGATTTTGAAGAGCGCAATGTGGATATACTTGTGGGAACACAAATGGTAACAAAGGGGCTGGACTTTGATAATGTTTCAATGGTAGGAATATTAAATGCTGATAGTATGCTCAACTTCCCTGATTTTCGTTCGTTCGAAAGGAGTTTTCAATTAATGTCGCAAGTAGCGGGGCGGGCAGGCAGGAAAAATAAACGAGGAACAGTTATTATTCAAACCCATAATCCAACGCATAGTATTATTTTGGAAGTGATAGAAAATGATTATTTGAGTATGTACACCAATCAATTGATGGATAGAAAGAATTTTAATTATCCTCCTTTTTATCGCTTGATTGAGATAACTGTGATTCATAAAGATGTGAATTTAGTAAATGACGCTTCAAAATATTTAGCGGAAGTAATGCGCCATCATTTTGCAAAGCGTGTTCTGGGTCCTGAATTTCCTATCGTTTCACGGATGCGAAATTTATATCATAAAACTATTTTATTGAAAATAGAAAGAGAAAGTTCGGTGGTGCAGGTAAAAAAAATGGTAACAGAAATGATTTCTAAGTTTAAACAAATGCCGAGCTATAAATCAATAAGGGTGAGAATAGATGTAGACCCGATGTAGTTTAATTATTGTACATCCACATAAAACGAGGCGATACTATCTAAACCGTACCCCAATGCTTTTTTGTTGAGTTCCTGAATTCTGTTATAAAGTCCTTCAGCATTATATTTTGCCCTTTCTTTTAAAGTAAAAACATAACTCCCATTTCTTGATTCAAGTGGTTTTGGTTTGGTTACTCCTTTATTTAAATCATCAGCAAATTTCTGAAGTTTCTTTTTATCAGCAGATAAATAAGAGAAATTCCAACTTTGTGCTTTACTCGAAAGGTGAGAGTTTTCGGACTTTTTAAAATAATATTGAATAGCCGCTAAACTATAATCTCTTTTTGCATTTTCGTTTTTATCTGTTTCCTGACCGTATGCAAACGTTCCAACGGAAATTAATCCTGCGATTAATAGATAAGTGAGTTTTAGTTTTTTCATTTCTGTACAAAAGTAAATTTTTATTTGGAGAAACGAAATTAAAAACGATTGAATAGAATTAATTTCAAATGCCAGCATCTTCAAATTAAATTATCTTTGCACCCCAATAAAAAATAAAATGGAAAACAAAAGAGTACGATTACGTTTTGCACCAAGCCCCACTGGAGGTTTACATATGGGAGGAGTGCGCACAGCATTATTCAGTTATTTATTTGCGAAGAAACACAATGGCGATTTTATTTTAAGAATAGAAGATACCGACCAAACGCGATATGTAAAAGGTGCAGAAGAATATATCATTGAATCATTGAAATGGTGTGGCATAGAACCTAATGAAGGTGTTGGTTTTGGAGATGGTAAGTTTGCACCTTATCGCCAAAGTGAACGAAAAGAGCTTGGTATTTATGCTAAATACGCACAACAACTTATAGATACCGGACACGCGTATTATGCTTTTGATACTTCCGAAGAATTGGATGCGATGCGCAAAAGGTTGGAAGCCGCTAAAGTGGTTGCTCCGCAATATAATTCGGTGAGCCGACAAAATATGCGGAACTCATTAACGCTTTCTGAAGATGAAGTAAAAAAACTAATGGATGCCGGAACGCCTTATGTGGTGAGGTTAAAAGTGCCTCGTAATGAAGAAATAAGATTTCACGATATTATAAGAGGATGGGTGGTTGTAAATTCTACACAGGTAGATGATAAAGTTTTATTGAAAAGTGATGGGATGCCAACGTACCATTTGGCGCATATTGTGGATGATATTGAAATGGAAATATCTCACGCAGTGCGAGGAGAGGAGTGGTTGCCATCAGCACCATCGCACGTTTTAATTTATCGTTATTTGGGCTTGGAAGATAAAATGCCTTTGTTGGCGCATCTTCCATTGATATTAAAACCTGATGGAAACGGAAAGCTTTCTAAAAGAGATAAATCAGGGATACCGATGTTTCCTTTAAATTGGTTTGATGAACGGACAAATGAAAGTTATGTTGGTTATCGCGAATCAGGGTTTTTCCCTGAAGCATTTATAAATATGTTAGGGATGCTTGGCTGGAATCCGGGAACGCCGCAAGAAATATTTTCCTTAGAAGAATTAATTCAGGCATTTTCATTTGAACGCGTAAATAAATCAGGAGCAAAATTCGACCCTGAAAAAACAAAGTGGTTCAATCAGCAATATTTAAGAAAGAAAAGTGATGCTGAATTAGCTGAATTGTTCAAACCAATGTTAGAGGAAAAGCTAATCAACAATAATCAATCAACAATAATCAATCAACAATACATTGAGGGTGTTTGTAAATTAGTAAAAGAAAAAGCACATTTTGTAAATGAGTTTTGGGCAGGCGGAAGTTATTTTTTCATCGCCCCAACAACTTATGACGAAAAAGTAATTGCTAAAAAGTGGAATGAAAATTCTAAAACAATCTTCTTAAAATTAATAGAAGAATTTAATTCTCAAACCACATTTGATGCAACCACAATACACAATGCGATTGTAGAAACAGAAACAAAAATGGCTGCTAAAGTAGATTTGCAATTGTTGCGCGTATTAGTAAGTGGAGCCGCAGGAGGACCAGCAATACACGATATGATAGCTTTGATAGGCAAACAAGAAATAGTAAAACGAATAGAAACCGCATTAATCAATATTAAATAACATTAAACAATAAAAAAATGAACAAAATAATTGTAGAAGGAATTAAAATATACGCACACCACGGCTGTATGGACGAAGAAGCAAAGCTGGGTGGCAATTACAGTGTAGATGTAATTATACAAGCTAATTTTGAGGAAGCAGCTTTAACCGACAATTTAAAAAAAACGGTTGATTACGTAAAAGTAGTTGAAATTGTAAAAAGAGAAATGGCAATTCGCTCCAAGTTAATTGAAGCGGTTGGCAAACGAATAGTTGATGCCATACATAAGGAACTTCTCGTTTCGATGCAAAAAATGGGAGAGTATTTTCCAAAAGTACAAGTACAAGTAACCAAACTGAACCCACCAATAAACGGAGTGGTGCAAAGCGTAAGTATAATTATAGAAGAATAAATAATAGATTAAAAATAATTTCTACCTTTGCGCCTCTAAAAACAAAAGGTCCTGTGGCCGAGCGGTTAGGCTGAGCTCTGCAAAAGCTCCTACTGCGGTTCAAATCCGCACGGGACCTCTACTAAGAACAATTAAACCATTGATAATAAACGTTATCAATGGTTTTTTGTTTTAAAGTGTGGCAATAGGTGTGGCGTAGTTAACCCAAAATTTCTAGTTGTGTGGTTGAATTTTCATAGTTATACAAAGTATGTTAGTTCTTTTATTATTTCTTCTACAGATGTTAATTCACCTTCTGAAACTCTCCTTATAAATCGAGTTTTATCTTCTTGTACTAATTCTTTACCATTGATAAACTTAATTAGCTTTGTTTGTTGAGGTGTTAAATCCTTGTTTTCTTCAATTAGAAGGTTTTTTATAGTTGTCGAGACGCTTACCTTAACTGGTGTTATTTCTGATGCTACAGCCTTGTTTAATGCTTTGGCTTGACCACCTTTCTTACCATTATTAACCTTAGAAATATAATTACTGATACCTCTTGAAAGTGTCGGGACTATAAGTTTCCAGTATCCATTAAGATACTTCTTATCAAAGTCTGGTTCTGTTCCATTGAATCCAAATTCCATTATTGCCTTGAATATTATTAATTGGTCTGGTGTTTCCAATTCATTTATTGCATCATAATATGACTTCATTATCATTATACCTTTTACTTGAGTTGTGTTTGTGTCCATTTGTTTTTAGTTATTAGAAATCTAACCTATCTATGATAGTGTAGTTATTTTTTTTGTAGTTGAAGTGGTTGTTTAAATTGTATTTATAGATGTGTTGTTTTGTGCATCAAATAATTTTACTTAACCCTTCAATTGATGTTGCTTGTCCTAGTGGTTTATTTCCTAGCATCAAAATGTATCTGTTTTTTTTAGTCATTGATTGTTTTTAAATAATTGTTATTATTTTCTTTTTATATCTATAAGTATAACGAATAGTTTAAAAAAGTAAATAAAAAATCTGAAGATGATTCATACCTAATTGATATTCAACTAGTAAAAATTAATTTATTTTTTTGAATGCTGTTTGTAGTAAACTAATTTCGTAAAGATTCGCTAAGGGTTCGCTACAGTAAAGAAAGAGATATAGATACAGAAATAGATAAAGGAAAAGGAATAGCAATAGCAACAGCAACAGATAGCATTTTAAATGTTTATTAATAAAAATAAACAAAATTTTTCAATAAACAAACACTACTCAACCTTGCGGAGCAAAGATATACTTACCTTATATATTTAATTATAGCGAAGCGAAACACCACTCAATAGCGTAAGCAACCTTTTTATAATTATCTTAACTATCAATCTTCAACCCTACGGAGTATGAACCAGCCTTTGTAAAACTTCCTCAATGAAATTCAAAACAATTTTTGGAAGCAATCAGTATTAAGCCTTATCTGGCTTGGCAGCCCTCCCTCCCTTGCAATAAATCAATTCTAATATTCCATAGTTTTGTTACCTCTCTTATATAGTTGAATTTTTAAATATCAAATTAATTAGGGAATAAATAGACAGTTATTTTGGAGGATACCATTTTTCAAAAAAATATTTTTTATGTTTTTTTGGTCAAAAAAAGCCTAGTGTTACCAATGCTTCTGTGGAAACATTAGCACGTATTTACTAGGTATGTTAGCACGTATTCACTAAGAAGTCTTAAAGCTGAGTCTATTGATTTTATTGAGATTAGAAGTGAAAGACTCAATGAGGTGAGTAAAAAGGACTCTTATTTGTATTGAATTTATTGAAGAATCTTTAGCTAAATCCAAGCTGACTGATATTTATAGTCAAAGATAAACATGAAACTTACACTAATAATTACACCTAAACAGGCAGCTAAAATACTTCATTCAATACCAGTTGGGTCAAGTATTAAAATATCAGTTAAAGATGCTAATAAGATACTTGATAAAAAAGTGGGGAATAAAAATGATTTATTGTAAAACTATTTTTTTTGTTTCAAAAGTATTGTTTTGTTCATCAATAAAACTCATAAAGTAAATTCCTTTAGTAAATCCCGAAAAATCAATATTAGATTTCTGTTGATAAAGGTGGTAACTTGACACAACTTCACCAAGGGTATTAGTTATTTTTAAAATGCCGTTCGGAATGGCAGAATAATTATTCAAATCTATAGTAATGATACCGTTTGAGGGATTTGGGTAAACTAAAGTTCCTGTAGTTTCATTATTTAATTTAAAAACACTTGTGGTAATTGATATTGACCGCTTCCATAATCCATGAGATTCAGTCCCACAATATATATCTGTTCCATCACTTGCAAGGGTATTAAAACGGCTTGTCTTGTTTATTCCCCCGTCAGCTAATTGCCAACTTGCTCCGCCATCCGTTGACAAAAAGATATAGCTAATAGATTGATTATAATTTGTAGTTGCAGCAAAAAGATTTGAACCAGAAGCCAAAAGAGCAGTAGTTATTATAGGAGTTATCCCATTATTGACAGCAATCCATGTTAATCCATTATCCGATGATTTCCATACTCCTCCAGCAAAGTAAGGTTGGTAAGCCTCGGTTCCTACAAAAATACTAGTGCCACTCATTACTATAGATGTGATTTTATTGTTTGCAATTCCAAAATTTAAAAGATTCCATGTATTACCATTGTCAGTTGATTTATAGATAACATCAGTAGTTTGTAGTTGTGGGTTACCAGCTATTACAAAAATATCAGAGCCATTAAAAAGGAACCCATTAACAAACTGAATGGTAGATACTTGTGTCCAATTTGCCCCATAGTTAGTTGATTTATAAATTCCACATAAAGTACCTGCATAAATTGTTGTGCTATCAACCGCTAACGAATATAATCCACATCCTCCAAGCCCTGTATTTACAGAAGTCCAAGAGGAACAAGTATCTACAGACATCTGAACATCAGTGCTATTGAAACGTCCAGTAAACAATTTTGAACCTGCGGAAATAATTGTTTCACTATTTTGACTATCATTCCACTCATACCCCCCATTTTTAGTAATTGCACCTCCCGCTACGGTTTCTCCAATAGCAATATATGTACCGATAAACGCAATTGATTTTACATTCCTTTCACATATAGTATTGCTTATAGGATTCCATGTTGTTCCAAAGTTTGTAGAAAGAAAAACACTTACGTGGGAATAACCAACACCACCGAAAATAATGTTTGAACCGTAAGATACTCCGTATAAATTTGTATTTAGAACAACATTGCTCCAAGTTAAACCATTATCATTTGTTACAGAAAAACCACTAGTTCCATACTGAGTTACATAAATACTAGAGTCATTTTTAAAAACAGAATTTGTATGAGAAGTACTATTGACGGCACTTGCAAGTACCCAATTTTGTCCGTTATTGCTAGAGATATAAACGCCACTCCCTGAATAACTATTAGAACCGCTTGCCGTCCCAGCGAATATTGTATTACCATTAACTGCTATTGAAGATATAAAACAATTTACGACAGGCAACCCGTTACTAATTGATGTCCAACTGGCACCATTGTTTGTTGATAGAAATACACCGCCATAGGTACCAGCATATAAATTGCCATTGTCATAGATAATTGAAGTTACAGACAAATTCCCCAGCCCAGTATTTATAGGTGACCAACTAGTACCATTGTTTGTTGATGTATAAACTCCACGAAACGTTGCAGCATATATTTGTGAATTATTAAATGAAAATGAAGTTACTATTTTACCCAAAATGGTCGTGTCTAAACCGTTGTTTACAAACCCCCAAGCCGCTCCATTGATTGAAGATTTTAATATCCCAATGGCTGAATTACTTGCTAAAAAAATATCACTACCAATAATCGAAATTGCTTTTAAAGAATAAGAATGGTAATTTAAACCATTATTATAAGATTGCCAATGTTTACCATTGTCCAAAGTGCAGTAAACACCGATTGAATCCGTTAATACAAAAATTTTAGTA